>JAAUPE010000119.1 GCA_012034595.1 Calothrix sp. CSU_2_0
AGAGGAACGATGGGTCACTTGATTTTTAACTACTCCCCGCAAGGGGATGGAAACAATAGAAATGTCATGGTTGTCCGATCACCCATCAAAATCGACATAGCATCACGAGCGATCGCATTTTCCCATGCATCAAATCAATTGATGGTTTTTCGGTAAATCCCGATTCAACAAGAGAACCTTGCCAAAAACCCGATTTCTGGGAAAAATTAGATTTACAAAGATTAATTATCTTCCCCCGATGGGGATTGTATGATTGGTAATAATTTGTACATAGCCAAACTGTATCGATCGAAATTCTAAATCACTATGGTGCGGGCATCATGCCTCCACAAAACATAGCTTGGAAGCCTGTTCCACAAGTTATCCAAAATCTAAAATTCATTATGCCGCGCAGTCCAACACCAAAAATTATAGCCAAATCTACCCCAACTAAAAACCGAACCAAACCACCCAGACCCAGAACAACCAAAAAAACCTCCACCAACAAATCTTCTCTAAGTCCTTCCCTAACTTGGAATGATGAAGCCGAAATTGTTGGTTTGGAATTTGCTTTGGTTCCTCCCGTCAACGCTTCGATTTATCCTCAATATTCGACGGGTTTACATGCTTGGTTTCTCAACTGCGTTCGCAATGCCGATCCAGATTTATCCGCATATCTGCACGATGGAGAATCGGAAAAACCCTTTACTATCTCCCTGCTCGATGGGGAAATTGTCAGTAGCGGGATGAACATACAATTGTCGAGCGATCGCATTTATTATTGGTGCGTCACTGGGTTATCGCAACGGGTAACAAATTGGCTGCGTGATTGGGTGAATAATTTACCCTCCCATTTGGAACTCAGTCACGTTCCCCTCAAAATTGAATCCTGTCGTATCGTCCATCCTGCGACTAGTTACGATCGATTATTAAACCAAGAAAATATCGGCGGTGCTGTTTCCCTGGAATTTCTCAGTCCCACCAGTTTCCGACGCAAAAAACATCATTTTCCCCTACCTTTGCCCTTCAATATCTTTCAAAGCTACCTGCGACGGTGGAATGATTTTTCTAATTTACCAGTAGATGCGGATGATTTTTTAGCTTGGATTGACGAGCAGGTTATTATCAATCGCCATCAAATTTCCTCTTCCAAGGTACTTGCGGGGAAAAAGGGTGCGGTGACTGGGTTTACAGGTGCGGTAGAGTTGGGTTTAGCGCGAACTGCCAGCCAAAATCCCGATTATTATCGTTTATTTTATGCGCTGTGTAACTTTGCTCCCTATTGTGGAACCGGACACAAAACCACCTTTGGATTGGGACAAACTCGTTTGGGTTGGTCATCAAAATTGGTGCGAGATGTTCCTGATGTGGAATCGGTATTAGCAAAACGTATCGAAGATTTGACCGAGATTTTTATGCTGCAACGCAAACGACAGGGGGGAGGAAGAGCTAGCGAGATTGGGGTGAAATGGGCAACAATTTTAGCAAGAAGGGAAATGGGGGATTCGTTGATGCAGATATCAGAGGATACGGAAATTCCCTACGAAACGGTGAAAACCTATGTGAAATTAGCGCGGAAAGCTTTGAAACAGGAAGATTAATCATCATTTAAAAAGTAAAAAGAACCAAGTAAAAAGATAATCCTTTCTGGAACAATTTGAGCGATCGCTCCTCTCTATTTGTTAAGGTAATTTAGACCCCCCGCGAAAACGGCTTCTGAAAGTCGCTTGTGGTAAGGGTTTGAAATGGATAGGGTTTTAAATTTATTCCCCGCAAAGGGGATGGAAACGGTTTTAGTCGATTGGATGCGATGATGCGAGAATTATGAACTTGCAGCAAAACAAATATCAGACAAGAATCTTGCGTTTGTGTTGCGCTAGTGTTGCGATCGCGGGATACAAATTCCCCACCGATTTCCCCAACGGTTAAAAACCGTCGTCTCAAAGCGAAAGTCCTCTAAAAGAGGACTAAAACTCTATATTCAGCCATCTTTTAGATGGCTTAAGCTATTAGACGGAGAGCAGCGCGTTGCGGAGGTTCCCTCCGTTATAGCGACTGCGGAGGATTTTCAATCTCTGTCTGTCTATTTGTCTAAAATCCCTGACAAATCCACGCACCCCAATAAAATGGATGCTCTAGAGGTTTTTCGTTATCGTTACAGCTTTGAATTTGTAATCCTCGTATTTTTGCCAATTCTGTTAATATTTCCATTCCCAGAGTCGATTGTTTTAACTCCAAAATCGCAATATTACGGATATAATTTTGAGCATCTTGTAGTGCTGTGACGGGTTTCATCCCATTTTGATAATTATCGAAAAACCGCTCCATCAATAAAGCTGTGGCTCTATCTGGTACTTTCCACAAGCTCATAATTAATGTTTTGCTTCCTGCTGCTGCAAATGCACGACGCAATCCAAATACACCTTCACCAATTTTGATATCACCTCTGGCTGTATCGCAAGCTGATAATACGGTAAGCTCATTTGCTCGCAAATCTAAACTTGCGATATCTTGAGCGAAAACAATACCTTTACCAGCATTTTTCGGTAATTTCCCACCAGATAACCAAGTATTTGCTCCTGCGAGAGCGAGTGCAGAACGCATCATTGGGTTGGCTATTTGTTGGGTATCGGGGATGAATAAACCGTGGGTAGCAACGAGCATTATTTTTGGACATTTACCGTCAGTTAAATGAGTTTCGAGTGCTTCTGCTCCCGTATATAATTTGGAATTGTTGAGTTTTTTAGCAACGCTTTCACCAAGGAATCTAGTACCAACTGCACGGGACAAATTTTCGTTTTCTTGCCAGTTTTTAGTGAGGGTATCGATAAATTCGCGCTGGTTAGATTGTTGTGATAATGGATTTTCTTCTGTTTGTTCGGCTAAATTGAAATCTGGATCGGCGATTATTATTGGTACTTCTAGGATACTTGTAATTTCATCTGGATAAATTTCATTTGCAGAATTTTCTAGTTGAGAATGTAAAATATCTCTCCCTACTCCTACATAGGAAACTGTATATTTATCCATCAATAAACGCTTACCTGTCTCGTCTATTGGTAATATTTGTAAGGGAAGTAAGTTAATGTTACCATCGGCTGCAAATATTAAATTCTGGTATTTCTCTAATTTATCAAGCTGCAATCGTTCGAGTATGGGAATTAATAGTAATTTACCGAGCGCGATCGCAATTGTATTAATGGGGTTGTGTTGTTGAATTTTAGATGTGTTATCAATGGTTTTTTTCCAGCCCAATTTTTCATCGTTGGATTTTGATGCTTGCAAACGAAATTTAATAATTAATTCGTCAATTTTTTCAACATCACCTAAATCTAACATTTCCACTGCATCTGGTTTATCGGCAGGTAGAATAAATGCCACATAGCGGGGAGATAACCATTGTTTTTCGTTGTCGGCAAAAACAGATTGAAAGTCGAAGACATCGAAACGGACGAATTCAATTAATATGGAGTTTGCTGGTAATTTTGCTGCTATTGTTTGGCCATACTCCCGTTCCCTGTAAGGGTTCCCAGAGGGTAGGGAGTGGCTGTCGCCATCGCAATTTTTTTTAGATAGTTGAATTTCGGGTATTTGGCTGGCTATTTGTTTTTGGATATTGTCATATTGTGCTTGAAGTTGAATTAAATTGTTTTGATAATTGTCCTGGAAGTTATTAATGCGATCGCGTCCTAAATTCTTTTCGCGAATATCTAAAAATGTTAAATGAATAATTTGGCTGTTTAATTCCCTGAATTGTTGGAATTTTTCGCTTAGATGGGGATAGCGTCCGTTGTAAATTGCTTGGTTTTGAGCGGTAAGGGATGCGGCAGTTAAACCTTTACGTGTGAGGATAAAATCAAATGCTTGTTGAATTGCTGTTTCCGATTTAGGGAAATATTGATAAATTAGCGAGAGAAATAAATCGAAATTGTTTCTAATGCGATCGATAAATGCCAAACGGTCGTTTTCCGAGCTAAAAGCAAAGACGTTATTGATTAATCGATCGTAAATTCGATTGGCTTGGAGTCGATATTCTAAAGCTTCGTTTGGACGTTGGGTTGCAGCAAATACAGTTGATAGGTTATTTAAACTTAATGCCACATCGGGATGATTTTCCCCCAGTAGCGATTTCCTTAACAATAATGCTTCTGTGTAATACTTTTCTGCTTCTTTGTATATTCCCCGAGCTAAATATATTTCCCCCAGATTATTTAAACTATTAGCAATATCGGGATGGCGATCGCCAAATATTTTTTTTCTAATTTCTAATACCTGTAAATGCATAGTTTCGGCTTCTGAGTAGCGTTTCATACTGCCGTAGATAGCTGCGAGATTATTCATCACGCTGGCTACTTGGGGATGATTGTTGCCGAATTTATTTTTTAATATTAATAAAGCTTGGGTAAATAATGATTCTGCTTGCGAATATTGAAATTGAGTATTATAAAGTACGCCTAAATTACTCAAAATACCAGCGACATCGGGATGCATTTCTCCCAAGATTTTTTGATTTAGTTTTGCAGCTTCTATATATAAACCTTCCGCTTGAGAATATCGTCCTTGTAAGCGATATATTTCGGCAATTTTATTTAAACTCTCGGCAATATCTGGGTGTTCTTCTCCAAATATCTGTTTTCTAATTCTCAAAGCTGCTAAATATTTTTGTTCCGCATCGGAAAATAATCCCTGTTCTTGGTAAAGACAACCTAAATGGTTCAAATTATCGGCAACGGTGGGATGATTTTTACCTAATGTTTGTTCGTTTATCGATAAAGCTTCTAAATATTTGATTTCGGCTTTGCGATATAGCCCTCGATATGTGTAGAGAACACCGAGATTGTGTAAACTTAAAGCGATGTCTGGATGTTCTGGATTTAATGAATTGCTTCTAATCGTATATGCTTGTAAATAGACGCGATCGGCTTCAGTATAGTGTCCTTGGATGAGATAAATATCTCCCAGATTGCTCAAGCTTTGCGCTGTTTCTAAATGTTCTTCCCCAAATAAGTTTTGGCGAATCTTCAAAGCTTGGAGATGGGTTTTTTCCGCATCCGTGTAGCGTCCCTGATTTTTATAGGTATTAGCAAGATTGTTGAGGGTAATTGCAATATACCAATGTTCTTCATTTCCTAGAGACTTTCGACATAATTCTAACGCTTGCGAGTAATTTTTCTCCGCTTCTGCAAACCTTCCTTGGGAGTTGTATAGAGCAGCTAAATTATTCAAGCTTGCGGCAATTTCCCAATTATCATCTTCTAGTATATTTTGACGAATTTCTATTGCTTGTAAATGGGTTTTCTCTGCTTCCGAATATCTCGCTTGGTTTTCATAAATTACTGCCAAATTATCCAAACTTTGAGCGATGTCGGCATGAAAATCTCCCAGTAATTTTTTTCGCATCGCTAATGCTTGTAGGTGCATTGCTTCCGCATCTCGAAATTTTGCTTGTTCTCGATAAACTTCGGCAATATTATTCAAATAATTGGCGATTTGTTGGTGTTCGTCACCTAAGTGATACCGAAAAATTTCTAAAGCTAATAAAAAATTTCCTTCTGCTTGAGAATAAAAACCTTGGGAAACATAAAATGCTCCCAGATTATTCAAACTTTGAGCCACATCTGGGTGGAAATCTCCCAACAATTCCTTTCGCAAATTTAAAGCTTCTAGATGGAGAGGTTCCGCTTGGGAAAAATATCCTTGTCGTTGATAGCATTCTGCAAGGTTATTTAAACTATCCGCCAAAATTGGGTATTCGCTGAGATTTTCTCGTCCTATTTTCACCGCTTCTCGCGCAATTATTGTCGCTCGTTCCAATTTTCCTTTTAAAACGAGTTGCACTACTTCTCGATTGAGTTTATCGACTTGTTCGAGGATTTCTTTCATTGCCGATTCAAAGCGCGATCGCGAAATGACTGTACGGGAGCATCATAATTGTTATTTTATCGAAATTGCGATCGCTATTGTCAAGTTGTGGAAGAGATACTTGTTTCCATCCCCGTGAGGGGGAAGTAATTAAAAACTTCTGTTCTTTGTCACAATCTTTGGCAATGCAAGCAAAGCAGTTTCCATCCCCGTGAGGGGGAAGTAATTAAAAACAACCAATGAAGAACTATAAAGTTTTATAAATTACTGAATAGTTGCAGATTTTATGCGATCGCATTTTTACGTGAGCCAAAAGAATAAAATGAGACTTTTCTCTTAGTGTAAGAAAGGCTTAAGAATTAACTCTTCTAGTCTAACAGTATGTGGAAAGCACCTTTTCCATGCTTGTGACATACTGATGAGAACAATACTACTTAGAGATATAATGACCACATTCCATATAAATTTAGAAGATGATATCCTCAGAGTCAAATTTGGCAAATCCGCAGATGGGGACCAAATTGTAAGGGATGCAGCAGCTCAATTGGATAAATTATTCGATTCAGAGACACTCATCAAAGGAGGAAAAAACCTCTTAAAAATCGATGGTCCAGCATCTTTACCTGTATGTTACCAAATCGCACATCGGGTAGGACATTTGTATAGTGCGATCGTGCAAGCACTAGCCAATAAGTTAGTGAGATTGGTAAAGTCTGGTACAACAAGGCAAAAGTAAAAAGTAAAAAGTAAAAAGCACAAAGTAGACTGTGTCGGTTTCCGTCACGTCTAGCTTTGTTAAGAGTTCCACATTTAATTTGCATATTAAGACGCAGGCAAGATGCCCACATTACAATAATTGTAGGTTTTTGGGATATGTAATTTAGATGTGTATTAGCTTAGTAAGTAAGCTAATAATTCTTTAGTTTGCACAGTTGGATTTTGTATGACTTTTGTAAAACGGGCAGGAATGCCCGTCCCAAAATGCGTATCTAAAACACTTTCTCATCCATAAATAATCGGGAAAACATCAATCCCCACAGGTTTCATATCACCTGTTTGTAAAGGATTTCCTTGCCAGTCACGTGTTGAATCCATATACTGCATTTTCAAACCTGGTTTGACACAAGCCATAGCCAGCGCTACACTCATCATCTTAGTACCACCAGTAATATCAGCAACGATAAATTCGTTTGTATATCCAGATTCCTGAAATATTTTTTCACCTAGTGCAGATAATGCATTGTAGTCTAAATCTTTGACAGAAAGGTTATCGTAGTAAACTTTCAAGAACTTGCCATATTTGAAGCGCAAATATTTATTTAAAATATCAGCACTTGTTTCCGAGCCTTTAACGTTACCATGATTTTTGCTAGTAATTAACCAAACATCTCGCAGTTTATCTGCATTCATGTGATATTCCACTGCTTTGATTTGGGGAACTAGATTTGAGTTAAATAAATCGATCGCATCAAAGTCAGCTTCTTGCAGATTTTCAACTTGAGTATCGATAATTGTCTCGATTAAAGGTGCAATTACTTTTTCGCTTTTAATTGCCGGGTTGCGAGGAGAGTAGGGACTAAGCAAGAGCATAAGTCCTTTTGCGGCTTTTGGCGATTTTGGCTTTACAGAAAATTTCAATGCTTTGGCTAAACGTTTTGTATATGAATGTTCTTGTATTCGCCAATAAAGGTAAACTGAGGCAACCGCAACTACTGATGTAATCGAAAAAATAAGCGGATTCCAAGCTGTAAAAATATTAGAGAATAGATTTGTACTGACACAAATAATTACATAGCCAATATAGTTGGATGAGGATTGAGGAGAGAAAATATTCTCTGGCGTTTTTTTATTATTTAGGCTTTGAAGAGACATAGTTTCTCGGTGGATAAGATTACAGATGTGGATAAAGAAAAGTTGAAATACTGTTTTAATGCTTCTTTTTAATTCATCAATAGATATCCGTATATTTCCGGAAATTAATGGAAAATGATTGCCATTATTCGGAAAAGATTGTTTCCATTAGTGAGTTAAAATTATTTATAGATAGAAAAATATTCAGCTTCGACCGATTGTTGTTCGGGTAAGACTCGATATAAAATAAACTTAGCAGCAGCCAATAAGCCGTTTTTAATATTCCGGTGCGTTATGACATTTCTGCTAGCGTACCCTAGAAGAATTAAAGTTGACCTTGTAAATATATTTAATATGTCTAAAATTCTTTTTGTTACTGTTGGTGGTTCATTTCAACCCATTGTCACTGCTATCCGCAGTTTGCAACCAGATAGAGTTATTTTTATTGCTTCCGATGGGGAAAAAGGTAGTATCTCCCAAGTGATTGGAGAAGGTACACCGTGTGAAGTGCGACGGGGGATTGAAGTAATTGATCGCTTGCCGAATATTCCCACACAGCTAGGATTAGGAGAAAAATTTGATGCTGTACGAGATGCGATCGCAATCTCAAATCCCGATGATTTGGGGGAATGCTACAGCAAGATATATAAATGTATCTGTCAGGTGCAAGCAGAGGGGAAAAATGAGATTATGGCAGATTATACGGGTGGTACTAAGACTTTATCGTCTGCAATGGTTTTAGCTGCTGCGGATACGGGAATTTCGCTGTATGTGACTATTGCAGGGATGCGGGAAAATTTGATTAAAGTCGAACGAGGGGAAATAACAAAGAAAGTTGATATGGGTTTTAGAAGTTGAATTTTGAAGAGTGCGATATTTATTGATTAACACCCTCTAAATAAACTCAACAAATTTGACTTTTTTTGGAAGTCCATTATCCCGTAGCTCTGTGATTTCGACTTTTACCATTTGTTTAATGGATAATTCCCCAAAATGCTTTGGTTCTTTAACCGTTAATTTGAAATTTCCTGGTAATTCGTAAGTCACTTCTTTGCCTTTAATATTACTCACTTTAGCTTCCAATATTTGACCAACTTCAAACTTATTTGATTTTGCGACATCAGCTATTTCTACTTGACGTTGCGAGAGTTCTGGAGTTTGTGGAGACTGTTGATTGGGCGTTGCGTTAGCTACTTTCAGAAGCCGCTCCGCGTCTACCCGCAGGGTAGAGGTTCCCGAAAAGTAGGTGTCGCTATTAGTAATTTCTCCAATTACACCACCATCTTTGAAATAGCGCATTAAACGAGATGTCCAGCCTAATATTAGCAGCATCAATTCTGCGTCATTTTGATATTCTTTGAGATAATCTCCACACGCTTTGTCGATATTGCGATAGTAATCGGAAGTTCTGCTACTATGTCCGATTTGTCTACCATTCTCGATAGGGTTTGTAAATATTGGAAAAATTTAGAGCCTGCGTCATTTTGTTTTTGATTTACTGCGCTGCGAAGATAGGAAATAGATTTTCGTAACTCGTTAATATCTGTATTGCTTTTAACTAATGTTTGTGCTACTAGATAGGCTTTATTCCACTGTTGTTCGTTCATAGGAATTAATTGACTAATTTTAATTGACAAATACCAATTATTTAATACATCCCTTCAGGTGGTTCTCTATCTGTGGGGTAGGAAAGTATAGTTGCAATTTGCTGGAGTTGCTCTTGCTGTATTAAATGCGAATGCGCTGCTTCTATTTGAAGAAGAATAAATTTTTGTAGGTCATTACCTGTTAAACGATTATCATCGGAAATACTATAACTGGTATAACGTTCTTTTAAGTTTGCAGCTTGTGCGATCGCATCAATGTCTACAGTCATTGTTCCCATTCCAATCGGTTTGCCACCTCCTACTTTTAACGCTATTTGATGATTTTTATCTTGCCCTAAGATAATTAATAAAGTTCCTAATTCTTCAGGTTTAAGATTTTTAAAATTTAACTGTGTGGTAAATATATATTCTCTCCCTGCTTGTTGTACAGGAATACCTGAATTTTGCCCTTTATCAATTGCGCGTTTTGTGTGGTAGTAAAACTTCCGTCCTGCGACTAATCCGCGTATAAAATAAGCCCGTCGTTCATCTGGACGGGGACGATATAATGAGGGCATAAAACCTGTTGAGAATCCAATACTTGCACATTTGGCATCGTTGAATTCTACTAATCCTTGCCAGTCAATTGCCCCAAAGACTCGTGAAGTTGGGCAAAGTTGTTCCTTGTTACGGCAGGGTAGACGTTCTGAAGGAATTTTATCCCGATACCTGGAGCTAATTATCGCTAAAGTGCTGTTAGTGATTGCTTCATAAACTGCACGAATGCAACCTTTGAGAGAACTTCCTTGGATAGAAAGTTTTTGGTCGGTATTTTGCACCATAGTTTTGATTAGGGGAATACGATTATTTCCAATATCGCTACCCATGACAACAATTCCAGTGGAGACATGAAGAGGGGTTTGTACTTTTAAACGTAAAAACAAAGTTCCGTGTAATCGATCGGTGAAATATTTGTGATGTCCGATTGGAGTTTGTAAAGTTGGTTTATCTTTGGGAAACGAGACAAAAGCATAGGGTTTGGGTGAAGTTTCTTCGTCTTGTTGTGGACGTTGCGGACGATTTACAGGCATTTTATTCTCCTTCTAAAGTGAGTGCGACAAATTGCACGGCTGAAGTTTTACTATCGATGAAATATCTTTGTCCTAACTTTGGTTTATTTGATTTATTTTGTTTATCTTCACCGTGTCTGACATTTAAGCTTTCAGGGTAAATAAATTCCTTGGGAAAACGGGTTTCATTGCGACGATATCCATAAGCTGGATAGGAATAAAAAGGAAATTTCGCTTTGTCATTTGGCTCTATTTTCCATTCTTCACCGATGGGGATAAATTCATCATCTTTATTTGCGATCGTTAGCAGTAATATCTCATAAAGATTGTCATGTTTCAGTTTCCAACGAAGTTCGTGTTTGTGGCTAAACATTTCTCCTTCCAGCATGGGAAAATCTTTATCGTTAGGTTTTTCTTCCCTCATTCCGCTAACTTTATGAGTCCACCGCAGGAAATAATAACTGGGTTCTTCGGCAAGTTTTTTGATTAATTCTTGTATTTTGCAAGGAGATATAAATTGTTTGGTTGTACCGACGAAAGGATGCATATTAGTTTTAGGTTATAGGTTTTGTTTTTTCGATTTATCGTTAGCAAAAGTCCACTAAAATTTCTCACTACATATAATTAATTACTTTGTAGAAGATGCTAATAATAAATCTTTCCATGACCTGACAGCACGTTCAAATAAATCTGTTACTGTACCTTCTTGCCAAATTAATTGGACACCAAAACCAAATTCCATCTTCGATGCTGCAACGGGTGTATCTTGGCGATCGCACTTTATCAAACCATAATCGCTAACATCATCAATGAATTCCCCCGCACCTAATAACATTGTATGATTCCAAGGTTCACCACCTTTAAAAGGATAAATTTTTTTATCCTGTAACTCGCAACCAGGATATTGAACAATTGCTTTTTTATAATTAATATTTACAGTTCCTAAACCGCGAGATTTAGCAAAACCTAAACCAAACCAACCATCATTTAAATCGCGCAATACTAACCCAATTAATCCTAATTGTGGGAGGGTAAAGTTTTTCAGGTGAATTTTTGTATGAAATTCTCCATCGGTACATACTTGATAGTTAAAAGGACCGACAGCTACAGAACCAAAAACTCGGTCGATTGCGACACCGTTTCGTTCTTCGAGTCGAAGAGGCTTGTCATTGCTGGGGTATGCGTCTTCGATTCGTATTCGACTAGCAATGGAAGTATTGCCAAAAATTTTATCTGTGAATGAAGATAGTTTATAAATTTCTGCTGATGATTTATCCTTTAAATAATCATATTTATCATTTAAAGGGTCATTTGCCCAGATTTTATCAAAATTATTGGCATCACGTTTATCGCTACCAATAGTACGTACAATACGTTCGGAATGTGCGCGAATTGCACCTTTTAAACTACTTCCAGGTAGATAAATAGTACGTCCATCTGCGTGATATGCTTCGACAAATTCCATATCAGGTTTCGTCGGATCGGCTCCTTCTTTTCCCGATTTTATTAATATTGGTCCATCCGGTTGGATAGTTAATTCGATTGTGCAGTGATTAACAAAATATTTGTGCATTTTTCTATTTTAGATTTTGTCTTTTAGATTTATTAGCTCAAAATAGTTTGATTCGGTGATGATATTTTGCCTCTCAAATAATCAATTAATTGCTGTACCCAATGGTCTTTATATTCCCTTGCATCTTCATATGCCGTTTCATCTTCCATGACGATTTTCTGCAAATATTGCAAGAGGAATTGCGGATTTTTTTCAACGTCAACCCAATGCATTTTGTCAATATCTAATTTCACCACACCTAAACCACGAGAACGTCCACCACCAAGAGGTATTTGTTCGCTTTCAAACTGATGCAAACCGATCGTTAATAGTCCCAGTTCCCATTCTTCCGCATTTTCGACTACAGCACGAAACTCAAACGGTGTACCCGCAGGAACAACTTGAAAATCGTATAGTTTTCCTTCTGCTGCGGTTTCGGTGTCTCTGTCTATAGCAACTCCATCTCGTTCTTGATATTGTCCAAACCAAGCATTTGATTTTACTGTCAAATCCCGAACATGAAATTTACTTGCTATCCAGGGAGAACCAAATAAATGAGATATCTCATCTGTCATTTCTAGAAATGCTTTTGTTAATCCTTCATCATCATTTTTGTATTGTTCTTTTAAGCTTTTAACTTGCTTATTTCTCGTTATAGTCGTGAAATTTGCAGGGTCATCTGCTAAATTTGGATTGATACCTCTGAGGAAAGTTTCAAGACGCGATCGCAATGCTCCTTTGAAGCTAGAACCCGGTATCATTGGTTTACCTAATGCGTCTTTAATTACGGGTAAATCTGAACCTATCGGTTCTGTAGAGCGTCCTGCACTAATGCGTAATGCGGTGACTGTCCAAAGGATTCCAGTTACTTCTAGACGGTTTTTAAATACTTCAAACATAGTTATTGAGATATAGAGTATGGTAGTTAAAAATGTATTAAATGTTTAAAAAAGTTGGGAATTGTGATGGATGCGATTTCAATTTAGGCTCAATCACACTTTCAACTGCATTTTGAATAAAATTAATAAAGACTCCACTAACTCCTTGATAGTCACTTTGATTAATTGGTTTGAATCCATGAGCAAAAAGGGAATTATTCCGAATTGAAAGAGCCTGAATAATTCTATTTTTTTCAATTGTATAAAGCTTTCCAACTGGTTCATTTAGTAATTTTTCTAAAAGCTCATAACTATTCCTCAAAGCTAGTTGAATTTTATTATCGTGTGAGCGTTTCTTCTCATACTCATTTTGTAATGACTCTGGTAACTTTTATATATCAATATCACCTGTTTTAAGACCATAAGCTGTCCATAAACGAATTTGAGCCAATAATTCTAAAGCTCGATATAGTCTACCAACAGCATCATCATAACGTTCTTGAGCGGCACGTCTTTGAGCATTTAATATTAAATCCTGAACAATCTCATAACCATGACCTTTTATGCTATTATCACCAGTATCATAATCTGCATCTATCTGCCCTCGACTATAAATAACCCGTTTGAGAAACAATACTATTTCTTTTATCGCTGGGTTTTTCATCTGAGATTCTAATAAAGATAAAGCTTGTATATGCTCAAATCTATCCCAAGCATCTAAACCTGAACAGTAAGTATATAAAGTCTGAATTTTTCGCCTAATTTCTGATGACAATGACATTGAAGATAAAAGACGTTTAAGCTGTGCATTAGCGGCTGGATAATTATACTGTTGTAAGAAAATTGGTAAAAATTGGTCGATAGTACGTTGTGCGATTATAGGAGCAACCATTGCTTGTCCGGTTAATTCTCCCCTATCAACCTTAATAATATTTGTACGTAATGCTGTGGTTACATACAATATGATTTGATAATCGATAGCTGCCATTGACAATCCTATAGACATCGATTTGGTTCCACCTGTGTAATCAGCCATTATTTGAGCATTTGGAAACTCTTGCTGAATTTTTTGGATACAGGAGGTTGCTTGTAAATAGCATTCTGATAAATCATCTGGTTCTTGAATTAAAACTAAGTCTCTATCTGCTTGAAAAGGCTCGTCTAATTCTACTTGCTTCGGAATATTTGGTAATCTTTCAATTACTTCTGTTCCACGTCTAACTTCGCAAGGAGTACCTTCTTCTATCACTTGCGACTTACTACCTTTACTACCATCAGAACATACATAAACAACACGATCTGGTTTAATCTCTTTAATAGCAGTAATAATCGGGTGATGAGAGCCACCTACTGTAACTAATAAAATTTTTGACATAATTAATCTCCTCTTTTATCGTCGTAGAAATTAAATTTTTTGACCATCGCGTAAATATTTTAAATAGCGACTACCATAACCAAGGTATCTGCGAATTAGTTCAATCCAAATAAGTGGCATATCATCTGAACCTGCATCCTTTGCAATTTCACTGGCTAATTCTAATAACCTCCCACCTTGTTCTTCTATACCTATATCTGTAACTATTTTTTCAGCTAACGAATCTTTCCCTCGTCCCCATTTTTTATCCCGACCAACTTGATACCGAAGAAAGTTTTTTATTACTTCTGGACTATCGGTTGTCTCAGCAACTCTGAGAACATTACGAAATTGCGACTCTTCTAAGTCACCGTAAGAACTTTTTTTATCTAATGCTTCTTGTATCCAGATAACTAACCGATCTTCCTGTTGACGAATCCCTTTTTGAATTTTTAACTGGGTATATTCTTCGTTGGATTGTTTATTTCGCTCTTCGTTATTTTGTTCTGTAATTTGAGTCATGCAGGATTACCTCGCAATACATTATGGAATTCGTTACAAATTTGCACCTGACCGAAACCTTCAGAAGTACGTTCTCCTATTCCTAAAAGCTCTAATTTTAATAATTTATCTAACCATAAATCTAAATTATTCGTACTAAATAAATATACTGCACCACGATTGGTTACCAATTCCATATCCTTCATTAGTCCCCATGCAGAATTCCAACCCGATCGATAATCGTAGCTACTATAAGCAGCTTCTAATTTTAAAGATTCATCAGTTAATTTTACAAATTTATTCAGCATATCCTCATTAACAACAGTTGTACATCGCCAATTTTCCGATAGAATCGCATCAGATTGGAAATCTATAGTAAAAAAACTGCGGGTATTCAAAGGATTTTCATAACGACTACCAAAGACTAATTCATAAGCTTGCCAACGTTGTTGAAGTGTCTCTTTAAATATAGCGATTCGAGCTTGAGTATTTGGAGAATAATTTTCTTGTTTTGCGATCATCTCAACTTTACCTAATCCACGGGATGTTGAACCTCCCAAACGAAATGTGTCTGAATATCGGTTAATAAAGGCAGTTATTTTATCTGCTAATTCTAAATTTTCAACTAAAATAGAACTACGATAAACATAATCATGCCATTTTTTAACTTTATCTTTCGGTTTGGGATTTTCTAAAAACGACTCGTTTAACACTTCAATGCTGTAGAGAATTTCTTCTTCCGATGTCGCACGACGACGATTAATTCCCACACGGGTAAGAAAGCGAGTATTTACAGAATGACTGTAATATTGATGTGTAACCTTTTCATCGCTACTTCTACTATAAAATCCACCAAATGGTTCGACTCTTTCAGCATCTTTTGGACAACTAGGTTCATAAGGAAAATTAAAATTTTCTGCACAAAAACGGTCAATTAAAGTATCAAAAACACCATTACCTTTAGGCAAAAAACCAGAATCTGTTTTTGAACTAACCGCAGTTGTAGGTAATACCATCACATCAGTATCTACTACTTGGGAAATATCTTCCTTCTTCCCAACTCCTGGATAACCATTTTGAAAAATAGCTGCATTATCCTCTAAAAATAAAGCTTGGAAATCTCCACCATTTTGACTTAAATCTGTAAATTGCTGTCCCGACTGTTGTAATATCTGCGATGCAATAGCACCACGAATTACTGAACCAGGAATATGGTCAACTACTTCGCTGACAGAACCGGGTTTTTTTTGCGCGATCGCAAGTGGCGATAATGCTGTAATCTCTAATTTGATTCGCTTCATTCCTGAACCTCCGGGATTAGCTGCTTCCATATCTCGTCATCCTGGGATATTTTTTCGAGTTCTTGCCAATGCAACCATCCTAACCCCGCAGATTTACTCCCACCTAATGCATGGATATGTCGCAACCCTGCTAATATCAAATGTTTTGTATATGTTGGACATCCAGGTAATAAATGAATCGTACCTTTAAATGATAATTCTGAATTGGGGGGAGAGGTTTCGAGGAAAAACAATTTTTGGTCTTCTGCTGTTTTTCGTCTGCGGTTAATTGTCACCCCAGGACGATATGTATCTGATAATGCTTCTTTTTCCACTTCACAAATCAAATCGTCAACAATTATATGGGAGGGTAAAATTGGATTTCCAAATATTTGGGAAATTGGACAATGATAACCACGATAATTATCTATTTGATATCTTGATATAAATTCATTACTTACCTGTTCTTGAGTCGGACATAATCCTTCGGCAGTTGGTGCATAGAAAATTTCCCATCCCAATCCTCGCATAATTTTTTCACATTCATGTCGCAATCTTCCCTTAAATTGGGAAGCTGGAATAATTAATTGTCCTCTAGCATTACGAACAATTGATTTATCAGCAAGTGTTCCGTCAGAACCACCCGCACCAATACACAATGCAGTATCAATTACTGCGGTAATATTTATTTTTACAACTTGATTCCCAGTTAAATTATTTAATAAAATCATACTATTTTAGATTTGAGATTTTGATTCCCCTTCTCTTCATTGTCAGAAATAAATTCGGTGTGAGGTTCTTCAATAAAAGGGTATAAATCTACCAAATCACGCCAAATTGTCTCATATATTGTTCCCTCTTTACCTTCTTCCTGCAAAGACATCCAAGGAGCTAAATTACCTTTATTCCCATTATCTTTGGGTTTACACCAAGCTTCTTCAAATTGAGATTTAAGTAATTTTTGTGCATTAATATCACTCAATCTAACTCGAAAATAACGATAATTCAACATAGTTGTTTGCTTCCCACGCTCCAATAAACTGCGAATTTGATAAAGTTGCGAGCACGGAAAATTAGCAGCTTTCAAAACCTTTGCAGTTTCTAATAATCCACCTAACTCATGCAAAGTATATGGTGCCCCATAAAGTTTTAAAGTATGTTGCCCTGCACCAGATTGAGTTAAACCCTGCGAACGATATTCCCCAATATTGGACGAAATCATTGTCACAGATTTCATCACTAAAAAGTCTACAGTTCCACCGTAGTACTTCTTTTTCTTTAACTCCTTGGCATATTTTTTGGACGACTTCATCAATTGACTAGTAAGTTTCTCTGCATAGTAAATAGGGGTATCTTCTGCTGTAATTAACACCCCTCCTGACATGCTTAACTTACACTGATTATTCCCATTTGATTGATTTTGAGCTTGATTTTTTATTGGATTCTCTACTTCAGGTAAATGATAGCGGTGAACAACTTGAGGATTACAAACATCATCTCTGATATATGGGTTTTTGTTATCAACATTTTTTCTCTTCTCACCTTCAGCTTTCAAAATATTTTCAAACTCTTCACAGAGAGTTTGACTAATCGCTAAAGCTTTATCTCCTGGAACTATCAAAAATACATCATCACCACCAATAGTAATGATTTCAAACGGATGAATCCATTCATCATTACGCTTCTCTTTATCTTTATCTGGAATATCTTTTAACTGATGCGGACGCAAGTGTTTAAATAATGCTCTGTATACACATTTTTCCGTCGCTTCCGAAACATCTTCACTAAAATTCTGATATTCCTGTGCCGATCTAATTTTCTGAATATAACCACCCATATTATTTCCATCAGCGTAAATATAACCGACAAAACCTTTTGGCTGACTAGCATTACCAATTTCGATTAGCGAAAGTGCTTCACTAACACTTTTCCTATCCTGATGAGGTTTTTGATAATAGCTATCAGTCAACTTATTAGTTTCTAAAAAATGCTCGAATTTCGCTACCCAACTTTTAATATATTTAATATCTATGGCATCTCCAGGTTGCCAAGAAAATCCTCTAGATTGATACCAATCTTTGGAAGCTCTATCACGCTTGGCAATATTTCCTACCAATCTTTTTCGTGCTAAAGACTCTGATAACTTTGGTTCTTGATGCAATTCACCAACTATCATCACTGCTGAAGCATTATCACTTTCATCCCTGACTAGATAAGGATGGGTTTCCAACATTACCGGATAACGTCGAGTATGACGATTTTCCGTAATAATATTACCTCCACGACGTTTATTAAATAATGAAGCTAATTTAGTCACCGTTTCATTAAAACTTTTGCGTTGCTGAAATAATTTTTCCGTTGATTCCTCATCAGCTTGAGCAAAATAAGCTTGAAGTATCTCGTTAGTTTGATTTGCTTGATATTTCTCCAACCAAAAATCATTCTCCCCAACATTATCGGGAAGTAAACCAAACCGTGTTTCGATGAGTTTAAATTTAGCACCAACTGCACAAGAATTTGCAGTTAATGTCTCTTCCGTATAGCGTTTTTCAATTGCATTCGCTAAATCATCAACAAATTTAGCCGGACAAAATGCTAAAACATTTCCACCCGTAGAGTAAATAATTAATTGTGGAATTAAAGCTGCTTCTAAATTTGGAAAATTTTTCCCTAACCATTGCGAAATAGTAATAGATTTAGAATAATCTTTATTATACTTACTAACTTCGTCATATTCATTAAAAAAAGCTTTTAAATCGACCAAATTAATTCTATCGAGTAAAGCTGAGGCACCACGAATATCGGGTAATTTGGATTGGGTAAAAACATATTGCTTCACCTTGGTGACACCACCATAGACCAATCCTATGTGCGATCGCCAAAATTGTGGATACTTCTCCTGATAAGCTTTAAGTGTCTGCAATGTCTCCGGAAACCCTAAATCCCCTAATTCCCCTACTTGTTTTAAATAGGGACGTATCGCATTTGGGATATTGTTTTTTGATATATCTTTTTCCGCTAACAGCATTTGTCGAACTTGTTGTATTTGCGCTGCATCATACCCGACAGCTTCGCAAAATAAGCACCAAGCTAGTCCTATTTCAAGCGGTTTAAGTGAGTTTTGCATAATCTCAAAAAGGATTTCGTTAATCTAGGGTATAAACATGAACTAAGTACAAAGCAGCCGCTAACATATACGTTTAATAAATGTGATAGATGTAACATCAAGCAAATATTAGCGTTTTTCCTGCTATGCTGCAAGCGATTGAATTTCCACCGCAAAAGGGAACTTAATTTAATAAGCGAATTTATTATTGCACGGGTATGGAAAAGGCTTTTTCCGTTTTATGCGATCGCTTTAAGAGTTAGTACAAAAAGGATGTTATGCGATCGCACTATTCCATTCCTCACTACAACTTGGTTGATTATCCTGACTTTGATAGCCAAAAACCTCGCAAGAGAATAAGAGGGAAAAGCCTTTTTCCACCTCTGGCATATATTCATTTTCAAATACAGCGTTGGAATGAACAGAAAGAATCATTCAGCAATGTATTGAATCGATGTATTACAGATTGAAGAGGAATTTATAGCTAAGTGGGGTCGGTGCTAAATTTTTTTTCATCCCCGTGAGGGGTAAGAGAATTAAAATATTTTACAACTCAACCGAAGATAGAGCAAGATGCTATTGACAAATCATCGAAATCATGAAAATCATGAACATTCCCCAACTATTTATGAAAGTGCAACCATTGCAAGATTTGTTCGGGAATTTCCTCAAAATGCTCTAGTAAAAAATCCATTAAAGCCAAATGTAATAAATCATTATGGCTAGGGTAACGTCTGTTGTTAGCATTCCTAAACCAACCTCGCACAGTTGAATCAGAACGAGAACAAATCAAAGCAATTTGCTCATAACTTACACCCCATTTTGCATAAAATTGTATTGGTGTCATGCTAAATTCCCAATTGCTGTAGAGTTGGATTAACTGGAATTCGCGTATTGTTAGTTTACGAGGCATAAATATTCTAAGTAAAAAGTAGAAAGAACAAAGGCAGAAAAAAGAGGAAAGTAAGTAAAAAGTTAAAACAAAGAGAAATGTGAAAAGAAGTAACAATTAAATAAATATTCTCTTTTTACTTTTAACTTTAATCTTTTTACTTACTCAATGTGAATCTACATATATCACCTCAATATTTTCTCCTTCCAAATACCACCAATAAAAGCGTTTTGCCATCGAAGCAGATGAGATCCAAATATCTCCATCTTTACTACGATATCGATGAGTTCTCAAACTACGATAAGTTGCACCGTTATTCGCCAATAATTCAAAAGCTTTATCATATTGCTTGCGGTCTTTTTCCGGTAAATCATCAAGTTGTTTTTGGACTTTAGGAGTAAAAATCAAACTGAACTTGACAGATTTAACTTGCATTCAATTGTTTCCAAATATGCAAAGTTAGCTATATACTATTGACCGAAAGCGCACTAAATTTCCACACAACGGAGATGCGCGTATTTGTTTGTAATTATTCATGTTGTTTCTAAACAATAAATGCTGCGTCGTCTACCGTAAATTCCGGTTGGGTTCCAACCACTGCGATTTTGCAACGATTGTGTGCAGACATAGGGTAAAATCTCACTTGATCTTCGCGTTTGTTAACAAGTCGCATCAGGTATTTAGATACAGTTTGGTACTGTTTTTCATCTAGGATGCACTCAAAAACTGATTTTTGCACGCGAAATCCATAGCTTTCTAGAAGCTTTGACACTTTATTGCGACGGGTATCGCTAACAATGTCATAACAAACCAAATAAAACATAATTACTTCACCAAAGTTAATGCTGGTTTTTGTTTTTCAGGTATATTGGTGAAAATCGAATGATTTGGGTGAAATTTTAAAGCTAAAGGACGATAGTATTCAACATCACCCAATAAAGACGCAATATATTCTTTTACCTGCAAATCAATACATTGACGATAAGAAATTTCTCCGGCATAGGGATGCAGAACAAAAGATTTTAATTTACCTTCCCAATGTTGCAAAAATCGTTGGAGAATAGTATGGTGTTTTTTGCCATTTCCGTTACCATTACTATTTGTCAAATTACGGACAAAATTTAACACTAAATCATCAACAATTGGTGCAAAGAATTCTGCACTCAAATCCCATGCTAAAGGCAAATCATGATGTATTTCACTGTGTATAACACCGTAATCAGGGTGTAATCCTGCGGTCATCAAATGGGTGTAAATATATTGATGTAGCAGTTGATTACCCAAGTTGAAGAATTTACTAATTTGCTTTGCTTCTGCGGCTGGAAATGGTTCATAAAAGCTGAGTAAAGAAGTAATTGCAGAGCGATAAACATTATCAGCTTCTTCAATATATCCTTGTAAATCTTCAATGGATGGTGCTGCTGATAAATTATCCATCAATAGTGTCAGATAATTTAGCGATCGCTGAATTATTTGATTTGCTTGGTAACGACTCCAGCTTTGGAGAAATGTATGCTGGTTGTGCAATTTTGCCCAGATAATACTTTGTGCGATCGCAAGGTTGAATTCCCTATCACGCAAGCGTTTTTGCTGGTAGTTTAAGTATTTTGTCTGTGTTGGGGATGGATTTTCCAACCTTCCTGAATATTCACCTGTCTCAGTTAGGTATAAAACAGGAATTCGCTCTAATCGTACAACTTGAATGACTTCTTTAGGTAGTTTGATATTACCAAATATAATGAATTGACTAATGTTCCGAATGGGGATGCTAGTGAGTTGCTGCTGTTGATGAAATACCTTAAAATACTTGTGATGAATTTTAAAGCTTGCGTGATGGTTGGTGATATGAATGGTAGTCATATTTTTGATGAGATTGAAGGTTTAAAGCGAAAAGTAAAAGACTAAAGTGTTCTTTTGTCCTTTGTTTTTTTGCTTAATTACATCTTCTCAAACTGATATATGACTTAATATCTGCGTTGCTGCAATTTTCGTATGACTTCGCACTCTATTTATATGAGTTTGGGAAAAATATTCTGCGAAGGTAATAATTTAGAACTTATACCATTTCACTTCAATGATGATACAAATACCCAGGTATGGGTAAAGCGCATTGCTCATACGTGTCAACTTAAGGTGAAAACTTCACCTAGTCTCACGCCCATGCGCTGCGTGGAAGCATATCTTAAGGAGGCGGGAGGGAGGCTAAAAACGAGATGAGAAATTGCGTTAAAACGATAGTCTGTAACGCACGATAAGTCAGAATGGTAGGTTCATAGCCAGGATTCTAAGTTCAAGGTTTGCACCTGTTGTATCCTTTGAAAATCGCTGTCATCTGAGACAACAGTAAGATTATAGTGCAGTGCAGTCGATGCTATCCACAAGTCGTTATCACTAAAACCTAAATCTTGAATTGTAAACTTTCTACGTTTTGCCTTATCTTTGGGACCAAAATGTTCAATGATTTCTCCTTTGAGATTACCGTAGACATCGGCAACCCCTCCATTTATGGGATAAAGGTCAATAGTTTGCAGAAAATTTCTGACAAAGGCAAGATTTGCTGACCGTTGAGAGGATTTTTGCACCATGTAAAGAAGTTCACCCTGTACAATGACGCTAGTCGCAACTCCCAACCCAATATGTTCCTGTAACCGAAGAATAACATTTGCTTCTCCGAAAATGATGCGGCTACAATGGTTGGTATCTAAAAGGTACATTACTAAAATTCCGATCGGGAGCGATTTTCATAAACAAGCTGCAAGCACTCCTCAAAGTCGTCCCCTTGCCAAGTTCCTGCAAATTTCAGCAAGTCTTCTGCTTTGGAACCCCTAATAATCGGTATTGCTTCCCCCACTTCTAGTTTCGTTTTACGTGAGGATGTATCGTCTTTTTCTGTTGAGTGGTTAATGGATACTCCCTCAGATATTGGTTTTGTCTTTAGAAAACGCAAAAAATCTAGTGTTTCAGCTAGGATAACATCGGGGGAGGATTCAATTTCTTGGAGTAATAGTTCTTTAATAGTCATAGTGCTTTGCTCATAAACGTCGTTTTGCAGTTGGTTGTAATAGGAATATATTTATATTTAACCTTTTTTTACCTTTTGATGCGCTTGTATTGTTTAAATTTTATCGTGTCGCTTAAGACGTTTTGTTGCACTCCACCCAAAACCCTCAATCAAACGCGAACGACTTACGACTTGCGTCGCACAAGCTACGTCGCGCAAGCTTCGCATATCCAAAATCCTCAATCAAACGCGAACGACTTACATCGCGCAAGTTTCGCATATCCAAAATTCTCAACTCTCCAACAAAACGCGATTCCTGCGGATAGCTTCGCTAACGCATACCCCAAATTCCCAACGTCTCCACAAGGAGCGATCGCATATCCCAAACATCCCATTCTCCAACAAACGCGATTCCTGCGGATAGCTTCGCT
>JAAUPE010000120.1 GCA_012034595.1 Calothrix sp. CSU_2_0
AAGGCAGAAGGCAGAAGGAGAAGGCAGAAGGCAGAAGGCAGAAGGCAGAAGGCAGAAGGAGAAGGCAGAAGGGAATAAAAGAAATAAAAGAAATAAAATATTTATTCAGATTTTATATTTATTGACATAGTCTATCAATCCACAACAATTGTCAAACCTGTCTCTGCCGATCGCTTTGCCGCATTCGCAACTTGCAGCGTATATAAACTTTCTTCAGGCTTAATATATAACGGCGTACCATCCAAAAGATAATCTAAAACCATAGTCGTATCTTGTGCAAACAATCCTTTGCGACTGCCAACATCTAAAGGTATTTTTTCCCCTGCACGGACTAAAATCCCCTTCTCCTCATTAAAAATCAAACCACCGTTTTCGCCGTGAATTTCAAACTTGCGTTCTGGTTGCCACACAGTTTCACCTTTAGCATAAATTACCTGCCCTAGCAATCCACTAGCAAACGAGAGTTGAGCAATAGTAAAACAGCTTTGATAATAATTATCCTCAACTTGCCAAAACCGGTTGTGGCAATTTACCGTAAATACTTTGCCAAACAAATCTGTGAGACGATGCAACCTCGATAGCGCACCAACCAACGGAAAACCAAACATTTCGTGATTATAGCTCCACTTCCGAGGTGCGGGATGCTGGGGTTTGATGGTGTTATAACGAGCGTAAAATACCTGCCCAATTTCCGGTAGATGCCGTTTAATTGCTTGGTGAACTCCACCTAAAAGTTCAATGTGTTCGACGTGGAGAAGTTTTTTTTGCTTGTTTGCCTCATCTACTAACTCGAATGCTTCCTCAATATCCAGAGTTAAAGGATACTCAACCACAACATGCTTGCCAGACTCTAGAGCGGCGCGGGCTATTTTACCATGTTCGCTGTTGATTGTAGATATGATAATTAAATCGATGTCATTGCGATCGCAAACTCGCTGCCAAGAATCCATTGCTTCAGCTTGGAACTCCTGGGCAAAAGCCTCAGTTTGCTCGATGTTATGACCTGCGATCGCAACTAAACGAGCTCTTGTATCCTGCCGCAAAGACTCAGCACGAAGTCTCGCTGCATACCCAGTACCAATCAAACCCACACTGATACTTGCTGTTGTCGCAGAAGCCGAAGAATTATACATTTTAGCCACCAGGTTAATTTTTGGGTTCCTTGAAATTGTTTCCTTCAGAGGTCAAAACAAGTTATTGATAATACTTCTAAGGTTAAAGAACCTGCTTAATTTATACTTAATATTGCTTGTTTAAATACTTCAAATACTTCAAATACTTCAAATACTAGTGCCATCTAATAGTATCTGTATGCAAGCTGATTTGTGACAGAACGGGAAATTTTTCAACATTTCAACTTTTTGAGAATACATAAAATGGCTAAATTACTTGGCTCAAATTCCAATATTAATATAACTAAAACTTATCTGTATTAAGCAACTAAATTTCATTACTAATCGCGTTCATTTTCTGGTTACATAGTTTCTTTTTTCTCGTAGTATCAGAATTGAAGCAAATAAAAAAGCGACTCATCTGAATCAGATGAGCCGTGGCTAATGCTTTAAGAGAACTTATACGGTCCGTAGCAAACAGAGAGGATTACAAGATGGCAACCTACAAAGTGACATTAGTCAGCGAAGAAGGAACCAACGTAATTGATTGCCCAGACGATACTTATATTCTAGACGCTGCCGAAGAAGCTGGTTTTGACCTGCCTTATTCTTGCCGTGCTGGAGCTTGTTCGACTTGTGCGGGTAAAATCACTGCTGGTTCTGTCGATCAATCTGACCAATCATTTTTAGATGATGACCAAATGGAAGCTGGGTACGTGCTGACTTGCGTAGCTTACCCAACTGCTGATTGCACCATCGAAACTCATAAGGAAGAAGAACTCTACTAAATCTTCCTATCCTCACACACTTTTATTACTAGACATCTCCGAAAATTAAGATAGGGAGTACAGCCGTTCTCCCCTACTAAAGCTTTCGAGCAATACACAGTTCAATTCGGTCGATGTCTATTGAATATGGGGCAATGCTTGGTGAGCGCTTTGCACAAGCTGCACAAACGTGAGAAGAAAGCGTTACGATACTCGCAACTCCTCATGAATAGGCTGTTGACTTTGTTTCAGATATCCACGAAAAATTATCATGGGGTTTAGTATTACAACACTTATCCCCGATATTGTAAGGGCGAATAGCTGTACTCCAGAACAGAGACAAAACTTATGCCCCTACCATAGACACTAATTTTGTATGAAATTTAACTGGTCAATATATATCAAAATCAACAGCCTACCCCACTCCCTACTCTTTATTTTTGAATCTTGTCGTTAAGTATTTGAATTTGAGTGCTGGGATAATAGAACTGGAGAATGTTTGCACTCGACCAACCGAGTTTGGCTAAATTTTGCGCTCCGATTTGGCTTAAACCAACTCCATGTCCCATTCCTCCACCAACAAACGCATATCCCCACAGTCCTGATTTTTCTAGTCCGGGTTTATCTTTGGTGACTGGCTGGAGGTAAAATAAAGTGCTGATTGGTGCTGCGAAGGCACTGCGAACTTCATCTTTATTTAGACTGAACGAACCGATATCTGTTTCAACTTCGAGTTTGAGAATGCGTCCGCTATTACTGCGCTCGACTACTTTCATATCTCGAACTTCTTTAAATTTGGCAAAGGGACTTTTTTTGACTTTGAGGAATTTTTGCAAGTCTTTGGTAATCTCTTCGAGGCTGCTTTCTTTTCGCCAACGAAATAATTCCCATTGTGACTCGTTAAACCCGTCTTTCTGGTTAATAAAAGCTTGAAAGTTATTTTCGTCGGCAAGTGACCTTGCTGATAAATTCCAAATATTACTGGGTGAGTCGATTACTGGACGTAGATAAGGTCGTTCGTCACCGTTCCACACATCGGAAAATGAAGCTGTGACTCCACCTGTACTTGCTGCATATAAAGCATCAACGAGTCCATTGTTATAGGTTAATACCATTCCTCGCGTTGTTGCGATCGCTTTATCGGTTGTTGGGGAAACTCCTTTCAATCCAAAGTAAACTTGGCAGTGGGTATCTGCACAAAGTTGATAATTATCTACATTGAATCTACGTAAATTACGCAAAACGTAAGTTCTAGCAATAATTGCTTGTGCCTCCAAAGCTGGCATTGGGGCAGTTGTACCGATTTCGTAAGGTACTACACCTCTTAAATATGTCTCTAAAGGCACTTTATTTACAAGAGTATATGTACCATAAGCATTTGGCTGTAAGGTCAATTCACCAGGGAAAAGACGAGCTTTGTCTGGATTGAGATTATCTTTTTTCGCTTCTTTGTTGCTCTTGTTCTCTGGACGATCGAGCTTTTTACCTTGATTGACTCGAACCAAATTCTTTTGGCTGGTAATTTTGAGAAATTTACCTGTGTAACGCTTATTGTCCACTGTCCAAGTCACTATTGGCGCTTGTTTGAGAATTTGGGTATCGACAAAAGGTGTTTTTCTTCCAGTTGCTCGCAAGCTCTGCAATAACAACCTCCGCAGCAGTGGTGTACTGTAGACATCCCGCTTTGCCCAAACTTGCCAGCGATCGGGTTGGGCAATTTCCACCTCTATACCTTTTTCTCGCCATTTATTCGCATTATCCTCAGCTGCTTCAAAAGTCCGAAAAACACCCAAAATTAACTTTTCCTCAGCAGATGTTTTTGCTAGGGGTTCCATGGCAATTTCTAACCTTACTGGCTTATCTGTAGTTACAGACTGCTCCCCTGCACTTGTCCGAAAACTCAACTGTAAGCGATCGCTCTTTGTTGGTTCGAGTTGCAGCAATTCTTTGACATCATCCCCAAACCTCTGCACAATCCCAATCTTCAGTTCCACATCTTCGGTTCTGCTGGCTGTACCTGATGCACCAGTCAAACCCAACGCACAAAAAACTGTTAATGTCGTGTAATATAAACGCCCCAATACAATATTCATAAATACCTGCCTTCCCTCACCTTACCGTAACTTAGATAGTACAAACACACCCACATACTTACCCTCACTCTTATTGTAGTTTCCCTGTAACATAAATAATTCAAATAATTAAGACGCGATCGCTATTCAAAAAAATATCTAAAGAGCTTGCAAGTCGAAGTCATAATGAGTATGATTTAATTAAAGAAAAGTTAAATAGCGAACAATAATATTATGGTAAAAGTCCAAGAAATACCACTAAACGAGATTCGACGACCCTTACCCCGCGAGAACGACCAAGAAAAAGTCAAAGCCTTGATGGCATCAATAGCAGAAATCGGACAGCAAGAACCAATAGACATACTAGAAGTAGAAGGACGATATTATGGGTTTTCGGGTTGCCATCGTTACGAAGCATGTCAGCGTCTAGGCAAAGAAACTATTTTAGCCAAAGTTCGTAAAGCACCTAAAAGTGTACTCCAAATGCATATTGCTTAGAAGAAGTCAGGAATCAGGAATCAGGAATCAGGAGTGAGGAGTGAGGAGTGAGGAGTTAGGAATTAAGAATCAGGAGTTGAGAGTGAAGAATGCCCAATGCCCAATGCCCAATGCCCCAATGCCCAATGCCCAATGCCCAATCACTAATAAATTTCTCCTAACAATACTTCCTGACTTGCACCTGTTGCGGATGGTAAATTACCAGGATTGCCCATTTGTCGCCAATAGGCTAATACTGCAAATGCGATCGCTTCTTTAAAATCGGCATTTAAACCAACTTCATCAGTGGTAGTGACTGGAACTTCACCAAGTAGGACTTGTAGTCTCTGTTTTAAATATAAATTGCGACTACCACCACCACATAAAAGCACTCTTTGGGGCATTTTCGGTAAGAATAAGCGATAATTCTCAACTATTGATGCTGCTGTCAGTTCAGTTAATGTCGCTAAAAAGTCGGCTGGGCTAAGTTGATGCTTTTCTGCATCTTGAAAGCATTGTTGCAGGTAATCAACGCCAAATAATTCGCGTCCTGTAGATTTTGGTGGTGGTGTGTGGAAATATTCGTGTTGCAACCATTGTTTTACTAAGGTTTGGCAAATATTTCCACTTGTTGCCCAATCACCATTTTCATCGTATGTTTTAGCACCGTTACTTAATTGATATACGGCTAAATCGAGCAAGCTGTTACCTGGTCCAGTGTCCCAACCACGTATCTTTTCTAACCAGTTGTCACGGCGAGCAGGTAAGTACGCAACATTACCAATTCCACCGATATTTTGAATACATCTCGATTCTTCAGGGTGACTTAGTAATGCAGCATCAATACGCGGTACTAATGGCGCACCTTGACCACCTGCGGCAATATCAGCAGCGCGGAAATTACTGATGGTAACAATATTAGTTAGATGTGCGATTAAAGCACCACGACCGAGTTGGAGGCTATAACCAAGGGTATTAGAAGTTGGTGGTCGGTGGTATACAGTTTGACCATGTGACCCAATAAGGGTTGCAGGTTTGTGACTGGCTTGAATATTTAAGACAGCTTCGGCAAAAGCAAATGCGATCGCATCATCTAATTTGGCAAGTTGCTGCATTGATATCGCTTGATTTGCACATACCGATAAAATCTGTTCTCGCAGTTCATGTGGGTAAGGATAGGTTTTAGCAGCAATCAATTCGATTTGAATATCTAAATCTTCACCGGATATTTCTACTAAGGCAGCATCAATACCATCGACGGATGTACCGCTCATTAAACCAATTACGCGAATCATTATAGGATTTTGGATTTTGGATTAAAACCATAATAAAGTTGTTTATTACTCAAGATTTTGTAAATATTATGACTCCCTATTTCTGATTCCTAATTCCTGACTTCTGACTTCTGATTTCTGACCTCTGATTTCTGATTCCTAATTCCTGACTTCTGATTCCTGATTCCTAATTCCTGACTTCTGATAATTTTAGTTATTTTGTTTCTGATTAAATTCATTCAAATCTAAGGTGTAATTCAATCTCAAAATATTGACACCTGGTTCACCAAAAATGCCCAAAAATCTACCATCAGTAAATCGACTTATTAATGGCATTATTTCTTCTTGTTTGATATTACGGGCACGGGCAACCCGTTCAAGTTGAGTTCTTGCTGATTTTATGGAAACATGGGAGTCTAAACCAGAAGCGGAGGTGTAGATTAAATCTGCTGTCATTTGCAAATTTTCGTCGCGTAATTGGTTAGCTGTTTCCATAGCACGACTGATTAATTTTGGGTTGCTAGGAGCCAGATTACTAGCACCAGATATACCTGTTGGTTTTGCTTGCTTGCCTTGACTGTAGCGAACTGTGCTGGGACGAGGATGAAAGTATTTATCGGATGTGAATACTTGACCGATTAATTTTGAACCATACGGTTGATTTTCTAGGTTAGCAACTATGCTACCGTTTGCTTGTTCTCTAAGAAATGGTAGTTGTCCAACACTAAATATTAATAATGGATATATTACAGATGTTAGCAACCATAATACTAAACTTAGACGAATCGCTTTCAGAATATTTCTTAACATAATTATTGGTAAATGGGTAATGATTATTAATACATATATACGTAATATATATATACGTAATATATATACTTAATATATATAGACGACCCGGCGGGTCGTCTCTACGTTCGTTAATATTTTTCTGGTCTGAATATGACATCAAATAAATAAATGATGACTCCAAGTGTGATTATGGCTAAACCTGCGATCGCATAAGTATGACGTGGTTCAAGTTTTCCAATGTTGGCGTAAACAATGGGTGCAAAAATAATGTTGAGACTAATTCCTAAAAATATGATTATTGGTAACTTTTTTCTGCGCCATTCCTGCCAAATATATGTGATTAATTCCCTAAAATTCCCTGATGCTAGTTTTTTCATAATTCTCTAAAATCAACTAAATACAAAAAACTCAGAATATAGAATTTAGAATATTTCATCAATTGAAACAATGGAATTTTAACAAAGAAAAGTATTTGAATTTAGTTAGACCAAAAAAAGAAAGTTTTAAATCAATGTTCATTACCCAGTCTTAGATATTAAATTATTAATTTCTGACTCCTGACCCCTGATTCCTTCTTTAATTAAACCAAACCAATTGCAGTAATCAAAATATCGATAAATTTAATAGCGAGAAATGGTGCAATAATCCCTCCTAAACCATAAATTAAAATATTACGCTGCAATAATTGATTAGCTGTTAAAGGTCTAAACTTTACACCCTTTAAAGCTAAAGGAATTAATACAGGAATAATTAAAGCATTGTAAATTAATGCTGATAATACCGCAGAATTTGTACTTGTCAAGCGCATAATATTCAAACCTTGCAAATTCGCAGATGTGAATAATACGGGAATAATTGCAAAGTACTTGGCAATATCATTCGCAATCGAAAAAGTAGTCAAAGCACCGCGAGTAATTAATAATTGTTTACCAATTCCCACAATGTCTATTAATTTGGTGGGGTCAGAATCTAAATCCACCATATTAGCTGCTTCTTTTGCTGCCTGTGTCCCCGTATTCATTGCCACACCTACGTTTGCTTGGGCAAGTGCGGGTGCATCGTTTGTACCATCCCCTGTCATTGCCACAAGTTTACCCTGTGCTTGTTCCTGCTGAATTACATCGATTTTATCTTCCGGTGTCGCTTCGGCAATAAAGTCATCAACTCCAGCTTCACGGGCAATAACTGAAGCGGTAATCCGGTTGTCTCCGGTCAACATCACAGTTCGCACACCCATGCGTCGCAGTTGCTCGAAGCGGTCTTTTATACCTGGTTTGACGATATCCTTGAGATAGATAACGCCGTAAATTTCTCCATCCAAAGCAACAGCAAGCGGCGTTCCTCCCTGTTCGGATACCCGTTGATATGCGGCATCAAGTTCAGGAGAGTCATAGCCATTTCGAGAACGCACAAATCCTCTGATTGCTGCCACAGCACCTTTACGCACTTCTCTGCCATCGGGTAAATTTGTGCCGCTCATGCGAGTTCTGGCGGAAAATATTATACTTTCGGCGTAGTTGGTGTCAAAGTCGATGAATGCCCCCAAACGTTCGGATAGACGGACTATTGATTTACCTTCGGGTGTGTCGTCAAATATACTTGCCCAAAGGGAAACTTGCGCTATTTCTTGGATATCGTGACCGTTAATTGGTAAAAATTCCTCTGCTAATCGGTTGCCAAGGGTAATTGTCCCTGTTTTATCCAAAATCAGTGTATTAACATCACCGCAAGCTTCTACAGCACGTCCGGAGGTGGCAATGACGTTAAACTGGGCAACCCGATCCATGCCCGCAATGCCAATAGAACTTAGTAAACCTCCGATTGTTGTGGGAATTAATGCCACGAGGAGAGCGATTAGTACGGAGACGCTGATTGGACTGTTGACGTAATAAGCAAATGCAGGCAAAGTCACAATTACAATCATAAATACCAGCGACAAAACCGCTAATAACACAGTCAAAGCGATTTCATTGGGGGTTTTGCTCCGTTCTGCACCTTCAACCAAGGTTATCATGCGATCGATAAAGCCTTGTCCGGGGTTGGCTGTAATCCGGATAATCAATTCGTCGGAGATGATGCGTGTCCCTCCTGTTACGGAACTACTGACATCAGAACCAGATTCCTTTAAAACCGGGGCAGATTCCCCAGTAATTGCTGATTCATCAACGCTAGCAACTCCCATTGTGACTTCCCCATCCGCAGGAATAATATCACCAGCGCTGACATAAACTGTGTCGCCTTGTTGTAGGGTTGTGGAAGAGACTTCGTTGATTGAACCATCGGGAGCAAGTTTTTTTGCGATCGTTTCCGATTTTGTTGACCTGAGGGCATCAGCTTGGGCTTTACCACGTCCTTCGGCAACAGCTTCGGCAAAGTTGGCGAATAATACGGTAAAAAATAGGATAGCGGTAATTAATCCGTTAAAAAGCTGTAGATTTTTACCAGGGATAGGACCGAATAAATAGGGTTCGATGGTGACAACTAGAGTAATTATTGTGCCCATCCAAACCAGGAACATCACAGGATTACGGATAGCCGATTTGGGATTTAGTTTGACAAATGCATCTTTAATCGCGCGGCTGTAAAGTCCTTTAGGAAGGGCTTTAGATTGTTTGCGTGATTGACGGCGATCGCTCTGTCGATTGCGCGGACGGCGTGATGGTGGTGTGTTAATTGAGCCAATCATAAAAATAAAGTTAGGAGTTAGGAGTTAGAAATTAAGAATTTAGGAATTTTAGGAGAGACGACCCACCGGGTCGTCTGTACGATAATTTAGGATGGGGAATGTAGAAAAGCGATATATCGCGTATATTTATTATTTGATTCCCCCAGCTAGTTTAAAGCCTTCGGCGATTGGTCCTAATGCTAGAACTGGGAAAAAGGTTAAAACTCCGAGTATGAGAATAACACCTGCGGTCACGGTGATAAATAGGGATGAGTCGGTTCTTAATGTACCGGGGGTTTCGGGAACTGGTTGTTTTTTTGCCATGCTATCGGCAAGTAACAAGATAGCAACTATGGGTATATAACGCCCTACAAGGATGCTTAAGGCAGTGCTGAGGTTCCACCACAGGGTATTATCATTTAAGCCCTCAAAACCCGAACCATTATTAGCGCTAGCTGAGGCATATTCGTATACTACTTGTGCGATCGCATGAAATCCTGGGTTACTAATTCCGGCAAGTGTCTTGGGAAAGGCAAGTGCGATCGCACTGGGTAATAATACTGCGATCGGATGAATTAACAGAATTACGCTGGCTAGAACAATTTCACGCTTTTCAATTTTGCGTCCTAAAAATTCCGGTGTGCGTCCCACCATTAACCCTGTCACGAATACTGTCAAAATCAAGAAAATAAATAAATATGCTGTTCCGGTTCCTTGTCCACCCCAAACTGTTTGTAAGAACATATTTAGTAATGTTGTAAATCCACCTGGGGGCATTAATGAGTCATGCATCCCATTCACTGCACCGCACATAGTTGCAGTTGTCATTACTGCCCACAAAGTAGTTTGTGCCCAGCCAAAGCGAACTTCTTTACCTTCAAGATTGGCGGTTTCCTGTCCAATAATATTATTTACCAGGGGATTTCCCTGGTATTCCCCAATGGCAGCAAAGATTACCAACACCACAAAAATTGTAAATACCATCCAGAAAAGCAACCAAGCTTGTTTGATGTTACCGACGAACAGCCCGTAGGTATAAATTAAGGCTGATGGAATCGAAACCATCGCGATAATTTCAATCAAATTCGATAAAGCATTGGGATTTTCATAGGGATGTGCGGAATTAGCACCAAAAAAACCACCGCCATTTTCCCCCAATTGTTTAATCATCTCAATGATGCAACTGGTCCCCTGGCGATATATTGGGTTGAACCTTCCAGGGTTTTGAGTTCCAATGTGGGTGCAAAAGTTTGCGGCACTCCCTGACTTAGAAGTGCGATCGCGCCTACAATCGAAATTGGCAGTAATATCCGCGTAATTCCACGGGTCAAATCAACATAAAAATTACCCAAAGGTTTACCAGTTAACCCACGAATAAAAGCAATCCCCACAGCTAAACCCGTCCCCGCAGAAACAAACATCAAAAATGTTAATGCGGCAGTTTGACTTAAGTAACTTAATGCTGTTTCACCCGCATAATGTTGTTGATCCGTATTAGTCAGGAACGAAATTGTTGTATGTAATGCCGTATCCCATCTTAATGCCCCCAATTTATTCGGGTTCAAGGGCAAAAAACCCTGGTTCATTAAAATGAGATAGGCAAATGCACCCATAAATAAGTTGCTGAAAACCACTGCCCCCATGTACTGCCTCACCGTCATATTTTCACGACGGGCAATGCCCCCCAAAGCGTAAATTATACGTTCACAGGGATTGAGAATTAGGTCAAGAATTGTTCTTTGTCCCATGAATACCCGCGCCATATATTTCCCCAAAAAGGGAGTAATAGCAACAACGATCGCGAGGGTTAAAGCTATTTGCAAAAATCCTTGTAGCATTTATTTTAGTTAAAATTACTTAGATGGAATTGGATATAGTTAAAAGCTAGTGCAGCAAAGAATTATAGCCGCGATCGCACAATTATTTTAATTTCCACAGAAAAATCTTTTGACAATCTCAAATCCTTGGCAACTTCCTTCAGCTTAGTATTTCAGAGATACCAGCACCAAAGTTATTGAAACACCAGATTAATCCAGAAAAAACTGGAATTTGGGGAAATTTGGGGAAATTATTTTGAGTCATAGTTTTTAAAAGGAAAATTTTAAGGTTTTCTTACTACTCTATTTCATCAATCCAGCTTTGAATTGCGCTGAGTAAATTCGGTTGATTGGGTGGAAATCCTCGTAATGGTGCTTCTATTTCATGGTTAGTAATCAATGCGATATGTAGCACATCGGTGAGTTTAAGACAAAAGGTAATAAGTTCTTGATTTGGCTGGCAGTTGTTGAGAATTAAGGCTAGTTTTTGGGTTTGCAGTTGAATTTTAATTTGAGGAATTATTCGTTTAAGTTGAGGTGCATTGCTGACTTCTGGGATTTCTGCATCTGGAAATATAGTGAGATAAATTTGGTTACAGATTTCTTGAGAAATTGCGATCGTATCTGTTTCATCTTCTAATGTTTGCGCGTTAATAAAGATAGGATATGTTTTATCTGTAGCTGTAAATTGCAAGTGAGTATTTGTAAATTGTTTTTCTAAAGTTTGAATAGTAGAAAGTTTTGGATTCCATGCTTTATAAAAGTCAGGATAGCTAAGAATTTGGGAGCAATGTTCTATAACTGAACTAAACTCATAATTAGAGGAGCCTAATTTATATTCCTGATTCATGCCTGATTCTCGTAATTTTTTTACTATATTTTGTAGAACTTCAGTTTCTCTGATATTTTTTAAATATTCATCATACCAGAAATCGCCATAGTCCATAATTTCACAAAGCAAATTCATCACAACATCTATTGCTTCCGGGTTATTCGGATTAATTAATATCAGCTTTAAAGCTGCTATAAAGCGATTTTCATCTGATTTACTATTTCGCATAATGTCGTTGAGATAATCTATAAGTATAGAAATATCTGCACCAATCTTCCATAAATTTTCAGCAGCTTCACAACAAACTATTTCTGAATCTGATTTGTTTAATATCTGCATTAACGGATCAATTGCATCTTTATTCTTAACCCCAATTTCTCCTAAACATGATATGATATCTTCAATATATAAGAAACCAGAATCTTCAATTAATTCTCTTTCAATTAAATTTGCCAAAGACTTTATAACACTACTATATTGCATTTTTTCTGGCATTTTTGGACATATAGTACGTAAACTATTAATGGCACCATTGACTATATTATCTTCGTTACTTTTTAACAATTCTTCTAGTATATCAATTACTTTCCAACTATCCGAATCTATCGAGCCTAATATATTAGACCAAAATAAGCGCTTCGATTCAATTTCACTCCTATTTAATAGTTGATTTATAATACATTTAGTTTTCTCAAAGTTAATTTTACTCATTGCCATAAAAGTGGAATTTATAATAAGTTCATTTTTATATAAGCCCAATAAATTATATAAAGAATCAAATGCTTTATTACTGCCGTAACCGACATCACCTAGATAGTTAACTTGAAACATTAACTCAATGGTATATTCTGTGAGTGTTGTAGGGTCATCTGTAAGTGATAAAGTATCTTTTTGACTATAAAAATTCAACAGATTAATAAATATATCAATAGCTTTCTCATTACCAGGTTCCAATTTTCCTAGCATTTTAGGGATTTCTGGTATATACAGAATATCTCCTGTTTTCAAGATTTGTTTTCATAATTAATTAATTCATCTAGTAATATAGAAATTACTTTTTTTTATATATTTTAGTAATTTTTTCAACAGATTCAAATATTTTCTTACCTAAGCATGAACCAATTATCTCTTTTAATCTTTCTTCGATCATCTCGTAACTTTTTGATTCCAGCATTGCTTCAATCCCGAAAAAGAAGGCTTTATATCTATAAAATTCTCCATTTCCACATGCATCTTCAAAACTTAGTATTGCTTGGAGAAAATCATTTTTATATTGTTTCGCTATATCCTCTCTTCCAAACCACATCAAACATACTTCCTTCCATTGTGATTCAAAAATGCGATAAGTGCCTTCATCTGGATTATCTGGAACGTGATTTAAGAAATAATCCCAATCGGGAATAGCTAAAGCTGCAAAATATTCTTGAAAATTCTGATGCCAGAAAACAAAAATATCCTCATCTGTTTCTGTTCTTCCTGCTAAAACCAACCAACCGACATCACAAGCTAATTTAAATAGCTTTTCATCCATGTGTTCATGACATAAACTCCGTGGCAACTGAAATCTATAATTACTATCAATACCTGCTAAAGCTAATTTCCCCAAAGCTTGATGTAATTCATATTTTAAATCATCAGAATTAGTCAACTCTACTGGAATATTTTTAGGTTTCCATTCATAAAAATATCGAACATACCTTTGATAAAGTCCAGCTTTGGTTTCTGGTAATTCCCCATTTTCATCACGATAAAATATTTGACATAATAGTGATAGTCTGAGAGGATTTTGTACTAACTGATATATTCGTTCGTGTCTTGATTCTTTTAATTTCGCTTGTAATATTTCACCTAAACCTGTCTTTTCAGCATGGGTAAACCAATCTGCAATAAACTTATCAATTTCTTCTGGTTTAAATTCCTGGGTTTTATACGTATCAAAACCTGTTAGAGGACGATTGATATTAATATCCCAAACATTGAGACGACAGGTTAGTACAACTCTGACTTCTGTCAGCCAATCTTCTTTTAATTCCTTTTCAAGTTTTGTTAATGCAGAAACGGGTGAATTTTCTCCCATCTCATCAACAGCATCTAATAACAGCCAAACACCACTTTTACGGAAGCATTTGATTAATTCTCCTTCATATACTGATGTATCGGTAATTTCAGGATTAAATAATCCCATTGCTTCGGGAAGCCATTTTTTAAGTAAATAATCCTGTAAAGTCAAATTTCCTAAACTTGCCAGACTTATATAAATGGCTAAATCTTGAGTTTGTGATTTAATAAAATCTGCAATTTTACTCAATAAAGTGGTTTTTCCTGCTCCTGGTTCTCCAATAATCGCAATATGTTTATTTTTCCCTGATGTCTCTTTCCCAATTATCTGTTGTAGAAATTCTTCATTTTTATAAATTTTTTTAATGACTTCTTTTGGTGGTTCGTAATTACGGCTAGATTGTTTTTTAAGCCAATGCTGTTGTTCTTTACGTTCCACTAAACCCAGGGGTAAATCAATATTTACTTCAAATCCCATCGATGTTGCTTGATGTTTTAGTCGCTGAGTCTCTTGCTGTTTTTCCAGCCTTTTTTTACCAAGAAATTGCCAATCAATCTCTTCAATATCTTTTTTTATTTCTGATTTCTGGAATTCGGTATATTTTTCATTCCATAGCCAATCATAAGTTTTCTCATAAGGTGATTCACCTTTGGGACTACGCCCAGGTTTACTAGAACCAAAGCCAAGTTCCTGATATATGTGCCTTAAATAATCTAATACTTGTTGTTCCGTTGTTTTTAAAATTTTAGCAATCTCTTTGTTTGATGCAGATGCATTTTGTTTTGAAAATTTAGTTATAAATATATCCCTAGTTGCTTTAAAAAATTTATTTTCGTCTGCTAATCGAATTAAAAACTGTTTTTGGATATCTTCCTGATTTACATTCGTATTCATGTTTTCTGATAATAGAATTTTGATTAATACTTTTCTAGCATGATTTTGTATTTTCTGGACTCGAATTATATAATTTCTGTTTGATAACTATTTAAATACTATTTATTCATTATTTAATTTTATAACTAGTTCCGATAAATTTAAACTACGTAACTTCTAGTGGTTTTAACTATGCAATTACTCAAAATCAAACTTCTCACCCACCACTATGCTAAACCCTCTTGGAACAACGGGATTGGATACCTTGAAGACAGCCGTGGTTTTCGTCTCCCAGGAGCAACAAGCATTATCCAAGCGAGCAAATCCCCACTCCAAAAAGCCCAATTAATTCGCTGGCAACAAAAACAGGGTTCTGACCAAATTGTAAAAGCTTCAAAAGAGCGTGGAACTAGTATCCACAAATTAATTAACAATTATTTGATAGTAAAAGCTTCCAAAGAAAGCGGGATATCGCTCCATGAGTTAATTAATAATTATCGCTTTCCGTATCAACCTTTTTCTTGCCCTGACTCAATCGAACCTTATTGGAATAACTTACTGCCAATACTAGAAAAGATCGACGATATCAAGCTGATTGAAGCAAACTTGTTTCACTATTATCTCGGCTATGCTGGCAGGGTTGATTGTGTTGCTAGTTATCTTGGCATCCCTTGCGTAATCGAATTTAAAACAAGCGATCGCATTAAACCTCTATATGATGAACCACTACAAGCATCTGCATATTGTGGTGCTGTGAATCGTCAGTATGGCTTAAAACTGAAGAATACAATGCTGATTACTGCTACCCCAGAAGAAGCTTATATAACTTGGTTTAAACCTGCTGAAGTAATGGAAAACTGGCATTTATGGGAGCAAAAAGTAGCTGATTTCTGGAAAAATAATCGACTTGCATCCTAGATTCAAAATCTCTCTCCACTCTTTCCAGAAAAAAAGCTACCCAGGAGAGAGGTTGTCCAAGTTCCCAAAAAACCCCCTTCCCTAAATCAACCTCACAAAATTCATGGACAATCGATAGCTATTGTGTCCAGATGTCTAACTCTTCAGTTACCGTTACCGTTCCTGCTACCACTGCCAATTTAGGAGCAGGGTTTGATTGCATTGGTGCTGCTTTAACTTTGATATAATGAATTTAAATTTACTCTCCTCAACGAAGGGGAAACACAAATTACCGTCACAGGCAAAGAAACAGAGCGAGTAAACACTAATATTCAAGACAACCTCCTCTACCAAAGCTTTGTCAAACTATACGATCGCTTGGGAAAAACTCCCCCTTCTGTAAAGATGGAAATTGGTTTGGGTGTACCTTTAGCGCGAGGTTTGGGTAGTTCGGCAACTGCTATTGTCGGAGGGTTAGTTGCTGCTAATGTCCTCGCTGGGGAACCTTTGAGTTCGTCTGAGGTGATGGAACTTGCGATCGCAATTTTTCAATCAGCTATTTTACTCAAATAATGCGAAAACCCTTACTTTGCGATCGGCTAACTGTATTTGTACACAACCTCAATTTCAAAAATAGTAGAAAAAATAGGGACGACATACATCATCCCCATTCTTTGACTAAATCTAGATTTATCTAAATTAATGCCACATTGAATACCACAAACTTACAACTGTGGAACAAATTGCGACTTGTCAGGAACTTCCGCATACTCAGCGACAATTTGGCGTAACTCTTCACCATCGATAGTTTCCTTCTCGATCAGCAAATCAACCAAGCGATCGCATACTTCCCGATGTTCCCGCATAATCTTCTTCGCGTTTTCGTAACATTCATCAACAATGCCACGAATTTGTGAATCAATCCGGGTAGCAATCGAGTCAGAATACTCGGAACGTGTTGTCCAATCCCGTCCTAAGAAAACCTCACCTTGCTGACTTTCTAATGACACAGGACCTAAATCTGACATTCCAAAGCGAGTCACCATCTGACGTGCCATGCCAGTCACTTGCTGCAAGTCATTTCCAGCACCAGTAGTTACCTCCGCTCTGCCGAAAATTACTTCCTCTGCGGCACGACCACCTAAAGCACCCGTAATTCTTGCCCTGAGTTGGGAACGAGTCACCAAACCCATCTCCTCGTTCGGGGTAAACCAGGTCAAACCCTGAGCTTGTCCACGAGGAATTAAAGTAACTTTTTGTACTGGGTCGTGGTCTTTCAGCAAAGTACCTACGAGCGCATGTCCAATTTCGTGATAACCAATTAACCGCTTGCTCTTACCATCTACCAATGGTGTTCCTTCCATCCCGGCAACAACCCGGTCAACCGCATCATCAATTTCTAACAGGGTAATTGCTTCTTTGCGACGACGTGCGGTGAGAATAGCAGCTTCATTCAGCAGGTTAGCCAAATCCGCACCCGTAAAACCAGGAGTTCGACGTGCGATCGTTTCTAACGAAACACTAGTATCAAGCTTCTTATTACGAGCGTGAACTTGTAACACTTCCAAACGACCTTTAATATCAGGTGCATCAACCGTTACCTGACGGTCAAAACGTCCTGGACGTAACAACGCCGCATCAAGGACATCGGGACGGTTAGTAGCCGCAATAATAATGATGCCAGTGTTACCTTCAAAACCATCCATCTCAGTGAGTAACTGGTTCAGGGTTTGTTCGCGCTCATCATTACCCCCACCAATCCCAGCACCACGCTGTCTACCCACTGCGTCGATTTCATCGATAAAGATGATACAGGGAGCATTATCTTTGGCTTTCTTAAACAAATCGCGGACACGGGAAGCACCCACACCGACGAACATTTCCACAAATTCCGAACCAGAAATGCTGAAGAAAGGCACACCAGCTTCACCTGCGATCGCTTTTGCAAGTAAAGTTTTACCAGTTCCCGGAGGTCCAACTAATAACACACCTTTAGGAATACGTGCCCCTACCGCAGTAAACTTTTCTGGTAGTTTCAAGAAGGTGACAACCTCTTGTAGTTCTTCCTTCGCTTCTTCGATTCCAGCTACATCATCGAATTTGACTCCGGTTTTCGCTTCCATTGCAAAACGTGCTTTCGATTTCCCGAAATTCATCGCTTGTCCAGGACCACCAGGAAGATTGCTCGAACGACGGAACAAAAAGAACAATCCGGTAATCAATAGAACAGGGAAAATTAAATTACCCAACAATCCCCAAATTGCTCCATCATTCCGCATGGGATGCGCGTCAAAGTTTACGTTCTTTTCCTTGAGCTTGGTAACTAGTTCGGGAGCGCTAGCAGGTAAGTCCACACGCACGCGCTGAACGCGATTATCGAGTCCAGGGTCAAAAGCTTCAACAATCGCGGTTCTGCCACCTTCATAAAAGTCAACACTCGTGACTCGGTTTGCATCTAGATATTCCAGAAAGCGACCGTAGGTCATGCGAGTGCTAGCTGTATTCTTTGTCATGTCAGCAGGAGCAGATGTAAAAGCCCCTTGCCAAAAGAAAAAGCCAATAACTAAAGCAGGTAATGTCCAGAGTAGTGCGACTCTCCAGGAGAATTTCATTTTAATTTTTGCCTCTGCAAATACAACTTTTTGGCTTTGACGGCGGGAGATTTTAACTCTACCGTATGCCTTTAAACGGATGTTTATAAATCCATTTTGTTTAATTTTGCTGACCTGCACAGCCTGCTTTGGGTCAAAAAAACCTACGACATAACCATGACAGATACAATAATCTTAATTAAATTTAACTTAATTCTCATCATTTATACCAGAAGCTGGAAAAAAAGGGTAATGGGCAATGGGGATTGGGCATTGGGGATTGGATTTGTGGAAATAATTAATGTCTACATAGCCCTGCCCTGACTGCTTCCCAGTCAGAAGAAGCAGAGATTCTCAGAATAATTCCCAGGCTCTTGCCTAGTAGTTAGTCTACATAAGAACTTGGACTTCCCCATGCCCTATTCCCCATGCCCCATGCCCCATGCCCCATGCCCAATTCCCTACTTAGATTCAGTAATTTGCAATGTATAGGGAAGATACTTATTTTTTTCGTAGGAACCAATCCAGACGTTATATATTCCTGGTAGCCATTCCCCGATGATGCCGGGGTTTTTGCCACTAAAATCGTCATTACACCAACTGCCACCAGGACCACTAATGACTATGGTTGTATCGGCTGGGCTTTGGACTTGTAGTTTAAGATATTCAAAACGAGTTTTTAGTTCGATGGTGTGGTCTGGTTTTTCATCAAAAAATCCGGTACATGGTCCAGTTGGGGTTTCGGTTCTACCTGCGATTTCCTTTCCTGATATTGAGCCACCACTCATTCCCCTAACTGGGTAAGGGTCTGGAGCAAATCTATTCCCAATTGTGACATCACCGAAAATTGCTGGTACTTCTTGAGCTTTTACAGTAGTGCTAATTGTGGAGGTTACTAAAACTGAAACTAGCACTAAAGATAACTTTATTTTTTGATTTAAGAATTTATTTAACATTTGCTTTGCGATCGCATCATTTTCTAAGTGATTTAAATGACACTATTTTTACATATTCAGTTCCCTAGCTGGGGGAAATTGCTTAACAGTTAATGATTAATAGTTTAGTGATTAATAATTAAGAGATTAGTCAGTATTTTTAAGCATTTCTTTAGATATTGAAGTTTTCTATTGAAAGTAGGAATTGCTATTTATTAATTCTATTCTACGAAATTTGAAGCGATACTAAGAATTGTTTAATGTCTTGAGAAATTATCCTTCCTAATCTCTCTTTCCAAGGGAGAAAATAACAAAATCTTGTTCCCTCCCCGTATGTATTTGAGAGGGTTAGGGTTGGGGTATTATATTGAGTTAATTTGATAATGCGATCGCAATTCTTGATTTATCCAAACCAAGTTGATGCAGCAATAACCATGATTGAATCAAGTCAGGTCCATGTCCTTCTCCAGTTAATGCAGAACGCAAGCTTTTCATGACCACACCTTTTTTCAGGTTTTGCTCTTTCATCACTTGTTTAATAATGTCTTGAGCGGTGGTTTCTGTTAATTCTTGCCCACTCTCTAAAATAGCTGAAACTGCTTTGAGTGCATTTTTCGCACCTTCTTGCTGTAATTGGGCTTTTGCTTCGTCTTGATATTCTACTGTTTCGCTAAAAAATACTTTGGTCATTTCTACGGCATCTTGCAAGCGTTTGAGACTAGTCGCAATCAATTCTGTTAGTTTTTCCAACCAAACCCGATCTCGACTTGCGTCAAATTTATAACCTGCTTTTTCCCAATAAGGAATTAACATATCTGTCAATTTATCGATGGGCATTGCGTGGATATACTGACTATTAATCCAATCTAATTTTTCCCAGTCAAATTTTGCCCCTGCTTTGTTAACCCTATCAAAGCTAAATTGCTTCGCAGCTTCAGCTAGGGTAAAAATTTCTTGGGTAGAATCTGGTGCCGACCAACCCAACAGCGTCATATAATTGACCAAGCCTTCTGCTGTGAAACCCATTTCCCGAAAATCGGAAATCGAAGTTACACCATCACGTTTGGATAACTTGCGTCCTTCTGTATTCAAAATTAGGGGAGTATGGGAAAACTCTGGTACTTTTGCCCCAAAAGCTTCATAAAGCAAAATTTGCTTGGCTGTATTTGCAATGTGGTCTTCTCCACGAATCACATGGGTAATTTGCATATCCATGTCATCCACCACAACCGCAAAATTATACAGTGGTTGACCAATACCATCATCGGCAGCACGGGCAATTACCATATCCCCACCCAAATCACTACCTTTCCAGGTGACATTTCCCCGTACTAAGTCATGCCAAACAATTTGGCGGTTATCGTCTATTTTAAAGCGAATTACACAATTGCGACCTTCGGCTTTGAATGCAGATTCTTGTTCTGGTGTTAAATTACGGTGACGATTATCGTAGCGAGGAGCTTCTTTTTTCGCAGTTTGGATTTCTCGCAATGCGTCGAGTTCTTCAGATGTGGTGTAACAGCGATAAGCTAAACCTTGGTCGAGTAACTTTTGCACAGCACTTTTATACATATCCAAACGCTGTGACTGATAAAATGGTCCTTCGTCCCAAGTTAATCCTAGCCAGCGTAAGCCCTCCATAATATTATCGGTAAATTCTGGACGCGATCGCTCTTCATCGGTGTCTTCAATTCGCAGAATAAATTTACCATTATGATGTCGGGCAAATAACCAGTTGAATACAGCTGTCCTCGCTGTACCAATATGCAAATTCCCTGTTGGACTAGGTGCAATACGAACTCTTACGGTCATACAATTTTGGATTTTGGATTTTGGATTTATTCCATAGATGTAGCTTGCTTCCCCGTAGGGGTATCTTGTAGCTCTATACCATCAAGGAATGTAGGTCATAACAGTTTTTTGATGTTTGTTTTTTTGATTTCTTCGCTGTTTTTGAAGCTGAAAATCGGCTAATGACATGGTTATCCGCTCTGTCAAACTTACCCAAAACTACCCAAGTCTAGACTTAACTGGACAGAAGTAGTTTTAGTGTTAACTTTTCTGCTAACACGACGTTGAGAACGCTTTAAACGCTTACTCATACGTCTGTATGCTTTCGGGTTGGCGAATACTTTACTGTCGCTACAAACAGCTAATTCTTTGATACCAATATCAACACCGATAGTAGGTCTATTGCTAGATATAATAGGCTTTTCAACCTCGTATTTAATAGCAATAAACCAACGGTCTGCCTGCCTACTAATCACACAATTATGAACTGCTGTAACTGGTAAAGGTTCTGCAAGAAGCACCCACCCAATAGAAGGTAGCTTGACTCGTTTACCATCGTTTTTAATCTTTGGTGCTGCTTTGCTGCCTTGTTCTAAATAGAAAGAATCACGTTGACCTTTCTTCTTGAACCGAGGCTGTTTAGATGTCTTTTTAAAGCATCTGTCCCAAGCTTGGCGCACATCAGCTAATGCTTTCTGAGGAACATTCTTATTGGTTTCGTAATACCAATCATGAACCGTTTTTACCTCAGCAACCAACTTTTTATGTAGGTCAATCGCTGATGGAACTTTAACAGTTTTATCGGTTTCACGAACTTTTAAAGTATCCATAATTACAGCGTTCGCCCAATTATAAGCGTGACGCGCTACACCAGAAGCTTTTTTGAATGCTGTAACTTGCTTGTTATTGGGGATGAGTGCTGTCTTAAAGGAAAGAAGCATTTGACTCGACCTCTCAAATGTTTTATATTATCTAGTATACCAGACTTCACAAGATTAACAGTATGCCTAGAATTAAATTTCAGCCAACAAACAAAGTAGCGTTTGATAAAGTCCCTGTACAGTTTAAAGTATTGCCCGGTGTGAGGGATAAGTTAAAAACCGTCCCTAATTGGCAAGAACGGCTGAGAGAATATGTTGATAGATTAATTCAAGATATCGACAATAAGTAAGCTTTGTCTATATATGGGTAGAAATTAGCGAACAGTTGCTTACCCCAGTCTTCGCAAATTTAAGCTTTCCAAATACATCACCATAACCTGAAATCAATGCTAGTTAAAGCATCGTAGGGAATAGCTGATAATTCACATTTATATAATTCACATTTATATTTAAGAATGCTGTCGAAAATTTGACATCATAAAAATTAAATGTATTCGACTTAGAACGGGACTGACGGGGCTCGAACCCGCAACTTCCGCCGTGACAGGGCGGTGCTCTAACCAATTGAACTACAGTCCCTTATATGGATTGCTTTTGGCAACTTCATAATTATGCTGAAGTGAAGGATTTTTGTCAAGTACTTATCGTCAATTTCCAATTACATTTTAATTTAGATCAAGAATCCCACCCGTGCGATCGCGCATCTTACTGAAAGTCCGTGTGGGTGGTTCACCAGATACTTCTCGCCGTGGAAGCCCCCGGATTCATCCGTGGGGGCAAGGCGTAGGCGAATTTATTCGCCGTCAAAATGCTATTCACATGTGATATGATTATTTCATGGAACAATTACTAACTTTGGTTTGCAAGCTTCAACCAGCCCCTCAACAAGTTGTCCAAATTGAGGCAACATTGAAGGCGTTTGCGGATGCTTGCAACTATGCCAACGAGCAGGTTAAACCTCAAATAACAAGCAAGACAACCATTCAAAACATGGTCTACCAAGACTTGCGCTCTTTGTTTGGGTTGTCTGCTAATTTGGCTGTTAGAGCTTGTGCCAGGGTAGGAGCGAACCGCAAAACCGCCAAACAGAAAAGTAAGCCAGTTAAATTCTTTAAGCCAACTAGCGCCGATTACGACGCTAGAATTTTTGCTTTTAGGGAGAAAGACTGGTCTGTTAGCTTGACTTTGCTTGAAGGCAGAGAACATATCAAGATTGATGCGGGTAACTACCAAAGAGGAAAGCTCAAAGGCAGGAAACCGACATCGGCGCAGTTGTGTAAACATCGGGATGGTTCCTACTACATTCATGTCCAAATTAAAGATGAAGCCCCTCAACCACTGAAACCAACCAATGTAATTGGTGTGGACTTTGGGCGCAGGGATATTGCTGTAACCAGTAATGGGGATAAATGGGACGGGAAGCAAATAACTGAAGTTCGAGATAGATATACCAAAACTAGAACTTCTCTCC
>JAAUPE010000295.1 GCA_012034595.1 Calothrix sp. CSU_2_0
GCGATCGCACCAATATTTCCCACAGCAGCGCAAATTACCCCAGATAATACCCTTGGTACAGAGAGATCGCGTTTGGATAGTAATGTATTAATTAACAATGTGTTGGGAGATAAAATTAACGGTGGAGCGATTCGCGATCGTAATTTGTTTCACAGTTTCAGTGAATTTAATATTAATGATGGGCAAAGAGTGTATTTTAGCAACCCCTCTGGAGTATTAAATATATTGACGCGGGTAACTGGTGGAAATGCGTCAAGTATTTTGGGGACATTAGGTGTTGATGGAATTGCAAATTTATTTTTGATTAATCCCAATGGGATTTTGTTTGGCAAGAATGGCAGTTTGGATGTGCGGGGTAGTTTTGTCGGGACGACTGCCAATGGATTACAGTTTGGCAATCAAGGGGTTTTCAGTGCCACAAATCCCCAAGCAGTTCCGTTATTGACGGTGAATCCAAGCGCATTAACTTTTAGTCAAATCCAAGCAAACGCAGGAATAACAAATCAATCGCAAGTACCAGCAGGTATAAATCCCGATGGAAATCCTGCAACAGGTTTAAGAGTACCCGATGGCAAAAGCTTGTTACTTGTTGGTGGTAATATTAATTCTGATGGTGGCAGATTCCGAGCCTATGATGGTCGAGTTGAGTTAATGGGTTTGACAGCACCGGGAAGTATTGGGTTGAATGTTGCCGGAGATAATCTCAGCTTAAATATTTTTAATGATGTCACTTTTGCAGATGTATTTTTAGGTAATGTTTCAGTAATTAGTGTTTTTGGCGCTAAAGGTGGAGAAATTGTCATCAATGCACGGAATATTGATATAAATAATTCGTATTTGTTTGCAGGAATATCGGCAGGTAAGGGAACAGCAACCACTCAAGCGAGAGATATTAACTTAAATTCAACTGGCAATATTACATTAACCAATTCTGCCGCGATAGGTAACTCTGTTTCTGGAAGTGGCAATGTTGGTAATATATTTGTGCAGGCAAAGGGTGCTGTGACACTGGAAAGTGGTGATATTTTCAGCACTGTAGAAGCTGGTGCAGTTGGTAATGGTGGCGATATTAATATTCAAGCTGATTCCCTGACTTTAACCGAAAGCGCTCAATTATTAACATCAATTCGTGCTGGAGAAAATAATTTACCAGCAGGAAAGGGAAATGCTGGAGATTTAAATATTAACGTTCGTGGTGCTGTAACTTTTGCTAATCCTTTACCGGGAATTGCAAATGGAATTTTTGCTGATGTTGAGACGGGAGCGGTTGGAAATGCTGGTAACGTGGTAATTAATGCGGGTTCCTTTGATGTTAGGGATGGTTCGGAAATTCAAACCAGTACCAGTGGAATCGGTAATGCTGGAAATATTACCATCAATGCACGCGATATCAGGTTTGATGGTAGAGAAGGAAACCAGGGAGTTTTTAGTCGCGTGTTCGCTGCTGTTTTAGCTGGTGGAGAAGGGAATGCGGGTAATATAAATGTCACTACGGAAAACTTGAAATTAACCAATGGAGCTTTTATCAGTAATAACATCTATGGTACTGGTAACGCAGGTAATATTAGGATTACCGCTCGTGATATTAATCTTGATACTTGGAGTAAAGTTGATAGCAATATTGCCCCAGAAGGTGTAGGAAATGGTGGGGAAATTAGTATCAATACAAATACCATATTTCTGACCAATGGCAGTTACATCTACAGCAGTATTTTGGGGCGAGGAAATGCAGGTAATATTATGATCGATGCCAAAGATTCTATAGCTATTGATGGAGTTTTAGTTGATGGAAATCAGCTTTTTGGAATTAGCCCAGATTTGTTTATAGCAAGTAGTATTGGTAGTGATTTGCTGAATATAGGTGTCGGTAAAGCTGGAGATATTTCCATTACTACTCCTTTTCTATCCCTTACCAATGGGGGAGAAGTTACCAGTCGCGGTGGTGGACAAGGGAATAGTGGAAATATTACAATTAATACCCGTGATAAGGTGATAATTGATGGTTTTAAAGGAAAAGATTTCCTGAACAGCCAAATATCAAATGCTGTGACGGGAAATGGGAATGGTGGAGATATCCGCATCAATACAGGTGATTTAGTTGTTAAAAATAGCGGTGATATAAATGCCATTAATACTGGTGTTGGAAATGCTGGTAATATTTTCCTAGATGTTCGCAATACGATCGCTTTCGATGGTTTTGCCAATAATTCACTTAGTAATGTATCCACCACTGCCAGAAATGGTAATGCGGGAAATCTGGAGGTTAATACGGGTTCGCTATTTTTAACAAACGGTGGTTATATTAGCTCGATTTTTCTTGGCAGCAAAGGAAATGCGGGTAATATTATTATTAATGCCCGTGATACTGTTAGAATAAACGCCTTTGCCCAAGGGCTAATTTCCGATGATGGAAATACCCGCCAATCTCCCAGTATTGTATCAAGTTCTTTACTCCAAGGAGAGGGTAAAGGAGGAGATATTACAATTACTACTGGTTCCCTATTTGTCACCAAAGGTGCTGCAATTACTGCGAACACCAGCACAAAAGGAAATGCAGGTAATATCACGATTGATGCTAGGGATAAGATAATTTTTGATAGTGCTTTTGATGATTCTTTAACTGGCAATTCTGTAACTTTTATCTCTAACTCTGCATCTAGTAATAGTACAGGAAATGCAGGTAATATTCGCATTAATACCAAAGAATTCCTATTAACAAATGGTGCTTTCCTTACCTCTTTTAGTAGCGGTACGGGGAATGGTGGCAATATATCAGTCAAAACTGATACTTTCTCTGTGACTGGTGGTGCTAATTTGTCTAGTTTTGCCAAAACCACAGCAGGGAATATTAACATTGAGGCAATAGATGGGGTGGCTATAGATGGTGTTAATAGTAGTGATAATAATTCTAGCGGTCTTTATAGCTTTTTATCATCAGGGGGAACGACTCCAGGGAAGGGAGGAGATATTGATATTTCCGCAGGCTCTTTGAGTATGACCAATGGTGGTCAAATTAATGCGACTACTTCCGGAAATGGCAATAGTGGTAATATTCGCATCAAGATAACTGGTGATATCGCACTGCGAAATAATTCCCAAATATTAGCTTCTACATTTGCCCAAGGAGACGCAGGGGAAATTACAATTAATACTGGGGGGAAGTTATTTCTTGAAGGAGTAACTGTTAATGGCTTAAAATTTGACACTGGTATCTTTACCACAGTGGAAAAAGATGGAGAACTTATTGGTAAAGGCAAAGGTGGCAATATTAATGTGACATCCCGTGATTTATCCCTGAATCGTGCAACGATATCCGCTAGTAGCTTTGGAGAAGGAACTGGAGGAAATCTGGATATTAAAGCTGGTACAGTCAAACTAGATAATAAAAGCGCGATCGATCTATCACCAATTCCGGTAATGGTGGTAATATCAACTTAACCGCTACAAATTATTTACTATTGAGTCGTGGAAGTTTTATTTCCACCACCGCAGGGCTGCAAAAATTTGGCGGTGATGGTGGCAACCTTACACTAAATATACCCTTCATCATTGCTGTACCTGGAGAAAATAGCGATATTACCGCTAATGCCTTCACAGGTAAAGGTGGAAATATTAACATCCAAACTCAGGGAATATTCGGAATAGAACCCCGTACCCAAGCAGCAGACGCAACTAACGATATTACAGCGAGTTCCCAACTTGGTATACAGGGACAAATTGCCATTACCAACCCAGAAATCGACCCCACCAAGGGAATAATCGAATTACCAAATGATGTAGTTGACGCAACTACGCAACTG
>JAAUPE010000121.1 GCA_012034595.1 Calothrix sp. CSU_2_0
TTTTAGTTAGCGATCGCCTGATCGAACTGAGTCGAAAAACTTGGTTAAGTTATTACTATTTTCTCTTCCTGAAATTGAGTTCAAAATAACCCACTATCATACCACAAAATATTTATGCAAGAGTTCTATTGGGATAATCGCTAAATTCATCCTCTTCCTCTACTTGCGAAAAATCTTCTTCCTCTTGGCTAAACCGTTGAATTTGACTGCGAAGTAAGGCGATTTCAGCTTGCAAGCGCAGTGAGTGACGGCGCAATGTCCCAACTACAGCCTGAAATTCGTTGTAGGTTTCCGTGAGATTGGCTTCCAGTGGGGCGATATTTTCCCGTGCAGCAGTAATTTCCTGGCGCAGTTGTTGCGTTTGTGCTAGTAATTTATCGATATCCCCTTGAGTTATTTTTGAGGTGGATGTGCTACTCATTAACCGATACCTACTGGGGTTTTTGCTGGTTTGGCGATCGCTTGGAAAGCAGGACTCTGGGCAATTTGATAATCGTGGGGACTGTACAAACCATAAGCCAGCCCTAAAGGATTATTATACTTCTCCAAGAAATACCGTCTAGTCTCGCACAATGCTTTTCCAATCAACATTTTTTTGCCGATGAAAAATTCATAAAACACCTTAGCAAAAGCTGCTGCAAAGACATCCGGCATTGGACAAGCAGTAGCAATTACCGCAGCCGCACCATATTGAATAAATTTATTTGGCAGATTAAAGGTTTTTCGCAATTCATCCACACCACCAGCCGATTGACAAGCATTAAGAAAAATCAAAGGTTGAGTGAGAAAGACACCATTAACGCGATTAAAGTTTTTTACTTCTAATTCGATTTGTTGAGCATTATGATTATCTTCTTCCTGTAGGGAAATTATCAAAGCATCGACATCATCTTCGTATTGGCGACAAGGGCGACAATGACAGGCAAAATGGAGGATATTATATTGATTTTGATAAAAATGTGCTAAAAGTTCTTCCCCATCCTGGAGTTTTTGAATCTTTTTGGAGACTTTTAATAAAGAAAATTTACCTTTATGTTTAATAATTAACTTTTCTATTGCGGGTTGCTCTTGTTGGTGGACAAAATTTAATGTTTGATGCAAACAGAACAGCATTTCCAAAGATAATATAGCAGTTAATCTAAAAGATGTATGTTGTCGAATATTATCGATATTTTCATCAAGGCATAGGCTGGAAACGTTATCACCATGTATTGAAAAGCCTGGCGCAATAAGAAAGAGATTGATATCATTACCAATAGCTTGGTTATTATTTACTTCAAATAGATATGAATTGATATGCTTTACTCTACCAGGGCTTATATATATATCAACAACTAGTTCATTACCTACCGTAATTTTCTTCGATGATACGCTTAACCAAATGCTATAGACAAATGGGACTTGCGTATAGGAGATGTACTCTAATTTATCAGGTAAAATACTTTCAGGTTGTTGATCAACAATTCCGTCTCTCCGATCTGTATATTCATGCCATAAACGAGCCAAATCCTGAGAATGTTCTTCCCATTCTGGTAAAATTTGATACATCCTTCTAGGACGACCTCTACCTTCAAGTTTTTTCCAATATCCAGCGAGTGCCCCCTCATCTTCCAAAAACTTAATTGCACTGTAAAGTACGGTATCCGAAAGTCGATAGCTTGGATATTCTGCTTCCAATCTTTGAATTAACTCCGTACCATAAGATTCCCCTTGCAGTAGAACAAACAGAATATAGCAAACAGCCAATTCAGTACACAAATAAGTTGGTGGAGGATACTCAAAAAAATGATGTATGTTTTCCAGTTTCATCTACCCACCTTATAACTCGCCGGACTATAAACCCCATAAGCCAACCCCAACGGATTATTAAACTCCTTCAAAAAATACCACCTCGTCGCCCGTAATGCCTCCCCAATACTCATAATCTTAACCATTTTCTCCCCAGTCTCATCCATCACCACCGTCCCCCGTAGAAAAAATTCATAAAACACCTTCGCAAAAGCCGCTGCGAACATATCCGGAACCGGACAAGCCGTTGCAATTACCGCCGCCGCACCATGCTGAATAAACACCTTCGGTAAGTTGAAAGTCCTCCGTAACTCATCCCCACCCCCAGCCGACTGACAAGCATTCAAAAACACCAACGGTTGGCAGAGAAATTTCCCCTGACGCAACAAAAATTTATAGGTTTCCAACTCCAACACCAAAGCTTTTTCGGCAATTTCCCCATCAATACCCTCATTTTGAATAAAAGAAATCATCAAAGCATCGCCTAATTTGCTCTCCTTACAATGACAAGCAAAATGCAACATATTGTGGCTAGCTTTGTAAAGATATTTGATAAAATCATCCCCCAGTGGGTCGCAATTTCTCCCATTAGTTAAATTACAACTAGACCCCAGTAGCGTGAAACGATTTCCTGGAGTTGCCCTAACTAACCTTTCAATTTCCGGTTTTTCCTGACGATGTGCCTGTAACAGCCGATGGTGCAAACAAAATAACATATCCGAAGGTTGCGACTGTTCCAAAACATATTCGGAAATATCCTTTTCGGGATTGAGGATTCGCGCTGGAGTGTAACGCAAACCCCAAAACATCTCCGGGTTTCCCCGTTCGTAATCCGACTCGCTTCCCTCAAACAAAACTTCCCAAGGAAAGGGCAGAGACTCGGAAACAAAAGTCGGTGCAACAGTTTCATTAAGCCGACTCATGAGGATTTTATTCGCCCTATCTTCCCCAAAAAATGCCTGATACGCAGTTCGTCCCCACTCCGCTAATTTGATTAAATAATCATCACATAAATCAGCATCTAGCTTTAAGCTTTTACTTTTATTAATCGCAATCCTTAACCCATCAAAACACTCTAAAATCTCATTAGTTAGAGTTTATAAAAGCTTATCCGCAGGTCTATTAAATTGCCAGCAACCAATTGAATAAAAATCCCGATCTATTAATATTTCTAAAGAAGAGTTAGTCGAAAAAATGCTAACTGGATTAACTGTCCCTCTCATACATTCTCACCACCTATTTCTGTCGTGTTTTGTTTCCCTCTTCGCTGCCTTTGCTTTTGTCTAGGTTGGGTATAATTAGGTAGTGAGGAATTACTAATTTTTAGTAAAAAACGTAAACTGTGAATTGGCTCCATTCCATCTTCAAAATGAACCTGAACTAAAACAGTTTCGCCTTCCATCTCAGGGGGAACAGTTAACATAAACCAACCTAAGTAATCCCCGGTAGCCGTGGGTGTCATTATTACAGAATCACCAGGAGTAACCTGCAATCCGGACGTGACGATAAAAACACGCAAATCCTCAAAAGCTAAATCTTCCGCCACCTCCATCAACCGATTCTCATACCATACAGGAGGTGTACGTCGCAAACTCACCCGAAATCTTACCGTACTTCCCGGTGCTACAGGGTCATCAATTTCCTGACCGATCGCTTCCACAACCGCATACCCCTGTCCCGGTACAGGTCGGTAAGGACGCGCCATTGGGTCGCCAAATAATACATAAGCCAACCAATCCCAAGATTCCGGTACAACCGTTTGAGCCAAACGACGAGCCGCATTAAATGCCACACCCAAAGTTTGCCCAGTCCAAATGCTATGATAAAAAGCACCTAAAAAAGCCGTTTCCACCTGCGATCGCACAGCCCAAAGCGAACCAACAAAAGCACTACAACCCGCTCTCACAAAAGTCGAAGCCCAGGTTTGCTCTAACGCGGTCAATTCCACTCGTCCCGCATTCACGTAACTTAACGATACCAGGGGATGATTGCGACGCAAACTCAACTTGGCTGGTTGTACCTCCTGCTCGATATCCTCAATCTCGCTACTGCTACTAACCCGCACAGGTGCATCCTCACGGTTTGCCGCATCTACCGATTGCCCATAACGAATTAAATGCAAGCCACGTATTGATTCCAACAAACTCATATCATTAAATATACCAGCTTGCATCGGCACTGGTGGCGGCGCTCCCGAAGAATGCAAAAGCTCAGTCCACAATTCCGGTTGTTCCACACTGGCATAATGGGCAACATTCACCGCACCCACCGGGAACTCATAGGGACGTGCTTTTTCTAACTCCCAAAACCACCGTCCAATAATTAAGCGATCGCCTAAAAATTTCTGCCCATCATGGAATAATTCCCAAGGCAACCAAGCATCCCCATCGGCGATTATCAACAAAGTGAAAGGATGATTTAAACTGGCTATAGTACGAAAGGTACTTTGCAACTCCTCTGGGAATAGCGATCGCAACAGGTACTGACCGAGGGAAGCGAGACGGGAACAACAATCCCCAGCTTGGCTAGTTGTGGCTTCCTCCAGGGTGGTTTGTAGTAACTGTCGCGTTCTTTCCACCCAAACAGCAGGTAAAAATTGGGAACAGCAATCAACACCATCGGCAAATAACAAACGTGGTTGATAGCTATCGATGTGATAATGGAAAGTGCAAGCAGAAATATCCCCATTCCATTGAGTTCGCACCTGAAGAATTAAATTTGGCTGGGGAACAGGACGCGATCGCGCTGCAATTAGAGGACGGAGTTGGGTAGGTTCAAATGCGGTAACTTCGACTTCGGTTTCCAAGGTGGTTTTGTAGGTTTCACCGACGTAAAGTTCCGCCTGGATTTTGGTTTTACCCGGTCGAACTGCGGTCAGGTTAAAGGTGGCTGTTTGGGTTATGTCTGCGGTGTCAGGGTCGAGGGGTAAACTGGTGGTGTTGTCATTGTTGAATAGGAACCCTGTGGCGGTGAGGATGATGTTGAGGTCATTGCCGATGGCTTCGTTTTGAGGGATTTGAATTAAGTGGGCACTATTTTGACTATCAGTATGTTTTTGCAAGTAAAGAGTAGCTTTTGACTCTCCGCCAATATAGATTGTTTCTGGTATTATTATCAGCCACAAATCAAATAATATAATCGGCTGCGTATATGATTGCTTTAGCTTTTTATTTGTAACAGAGTGCTCTGGTAAAGTTAAATATATTTTATAGGGCGGTTCAGCCGTTAAATAAGGATTTTGTATTGGCTTTTTATAACGAGCGTTGAGCTTTGGAAGACGATCTCTCAAGTATTGGTCTAAGTTCTCTACTGTGTTACATTTTGAGTCTTCCTGTAATTTGATATCTAATTTACCTCAGGAAGATAAATTTGACATCCATACCGCAGGAATAGAGCTAATCAAACGCTTTCAAAAAATATTGCCAGAAGAATTTGTTGCTTTAAAAGCAAGAGGCATACCTAAAAATATAGAATGGAAAGACCTCATCATGGGACGGTTGGATGCACCCCATTTAGCACAACGAGTTGATGCTATTTTACTGCGTTAGCGAAGCTTACCGAAGGTATCGCTCGACATCTTTTTGAGTGACCCCGATATTATAGAACGCTACAACTTAGCATTTTCTAAAGGTTGGAAATCTCCAGAATGGCAGGATATGCCAACGTTAAAAGATTTTACCCGTTTCTGTTCCATTACACGTTTGAACATCTCTAAACCTGAAGCAATTGACCACCAAGCGATTAATCAAATTACCAGCCAAATAGCAGCATTGTTGGTAAGTCCTCTTGGGAATGCGATCGCAAAACCAAGCCAAATGTCTGATGATTCTCAGAATTCAGATACCTCACAGCAAATCTTACAAAATATTTCCAAGCAATTAAAAAATAATGCAACAATTGGGAATTTACAACTTCAGGAAGCATCACAAGCAAGACAAGATAGAGCTTTAGGATTAACTTTAACTGCTCAAGCTGCACAGGAATTAAATGCGGTAAATACAAGAGAAAGACAAAGTGCGATCGCAACTGGAAATAGTGGTTTCTGCAATTCGTCGAGGTTATACTCCACCATCTGACTCTATTGTCAATAAAGTTCGGGAATTTATTGCACTTGTGAGAAATAGTTATGACCGCACTTTTATTGAAGTTGCTTCATCTGCAAAAGTATCCTTACCTTTGTTAACTGAATTAGCCTTATTAGGCATTGAGGAGAATTTGAAGAATCCTGTATCAATGCCAATTAATTTACCAAAACCTTCTAGACAAGCGATGCCTAAGAACAATTTACCATAAAAACAGAATTAATTAGTTTGAGATTTTGAATGAGTGAATAAATATTATCCTGCTGTTTTATATCCACCTTTAATTCTTAAGTTCTTAGCTAAAAATCCTCTTCCAAGTTCTAAGCGATATATATCAAAACAAACTAGCATAATCGATACAGATTTGCTTGACGTACTCAAAAATAATAATTTTATAAAAGTATTCAAGTTATCGATTTATATTATTTTGATAATTTTTCTTATATTATCTATTTTGTTATTATCTCCTCTGTGGCTACTTGCTTTCATTTGGATATCAATTAGCTTGTGCGAGAGAATTACCTTTATACTTTTGGAATCAAGGCTATTGCCAATTACGGAAAGTTGATGATTCTTTGAAGTTGAGCGAGAGCGATTATATTTGTACATCCGGTTTGGATTGGTTATTAAATAATCATGATGTACGGGGAATATTTGTATTTGAAGGTGTTATTTCACCTGATACTGTTACAGGTATATTTGCTCAATCAACCAAAATAATGCTGAGTAATTTAGCTTATGAATTAACAGCAAACTCCGTACCAAGATTTTTACTGTGTTTGGAAAGTTATGTTGAACTTCCTGTCGAATTAGCACCTTTAGTTCCTGTTTTAATTAACCCATTACCAAATGCGATCGCAATTCAAAACTTTGTAAATAATTGCTGCGATCGCAAGGATTGGTTGCGCTTGTTGAGGGAGACAAAATTACTAACCCCAGCAGAAATTGCATTGATGGTGAGGAAAACAGCAGAGAATGCTTTTTATCGAAATACACAGGAGTGTTCTGGTGAGGGACTTGGGGAAAAACCTCTAACTGTGACTATGAAGGATTTTTGGAAGTGCGATCGCACTTCACTCCTAGCATGATTCGGGAGGAAGATAAAATTGTCGAGATTCGCAATAAAGCAGTTTATGCTCGTCCTGCTGCGTCACCAGATACGAGTCGCTGGGCAAAGGAAGCAGAAGTTTTATTTGGCAGTTGAAAGAAAGGTGTAACAAAATTAAACACACTGAAAACTAAAAAATAAATGGTGTAAAGATGGTGTAAATAAAATTCATAACACCTTAAACGCTTATGTAGTAAGGATTGTGCGGGGACTCTTAATCTGCTGGTTTTGGGTTCGAGTCCCAGGTCACCCATAACTTTTGTACATTCGCACATTATATGTCGTCGTTAACAAATTAATGTCGTTATTAACAGATTAATGTCGCTGTTAACAGATTAATGTCGTCGAAAAGCTGTTTTTAGTTGTCGTCAATCAGTTAAGCAAATTATAGATTCTAAACACGACTCTCAATCGAGAAGTATTCCTATATTCAATCTACTTCTTGTTTAAGTTAAGAGTCTGATGCTCCTTTCAACCCTCTAAAAAAACTATAGCTGGAAGTTATCTAAAATCTTTGCCATTCAGGTATCCACAAATATGGTTTAAATCGTTTTAACCTATCCCAGCCAGGGTGGCAGTTGAAAATTCCCGACGGATTAGCTCTGGAGGTTGCAAAGTTTATACCTTTCAACCCATCCCCAGCCGGGATGGCAGTTAAAACTGAGCATGGGCGTGCTTACCACATGCTCAAATGATTCTTTCAACCCATCCCCAGCCGGAATGGTAGTTGAAACCGCTCAAATGTTTGAGATGTAAATTTTAAAACCCGGCAATTTTCTGTAACGGCGCGAATTACATTTCCTGGAGTTCCAAACGTTCACAATCGCTTAAATTCAATGGTTTTGGAGATAATCTTGCCACACCCTAATTTCCTATTTTGTTAACCAAACCAGCTTAAAAAGCTTATTATTTAGTATCTCACAATAGTGGTATATCTATTTACGCCGACCTGTACTAGATTTTAGTCTTGTACCAAAAATGCAACCCCAGATTCTCTGACACAACAAATAAAATTCAGGGTTTAGATGTATGTAATCCCTGAAAGATTGTGTTGAAATTTTAGTAATCTATCTACTTAAATATAGCAAAATGTAAAAATAGAAAATCAATGTTTTCCATAAATATTAAACATATCTTTAATTTCACTAGCCATTTCTTGACGTAAATTACATGGTAATAAAACTTCAACTTTTGCTCCTAAAGCTCGCAACCATCTAATTACGTAATAATCTGTAACTCGATAATTAACTTGGTAATATGCATCGCTACTCGGACGAGATTGGAGAATATTTAAAATTACTCTCTGATGTTCTTGCTCAAGTATATGCTGTTGAAGTAGGATAAATACTTGCTCATAAGAAATTTGAGCAAAGGATTCATGAATACTAATTCCATCGATATAACGCTGGTGAAAGTCTTTGTCAAATCGTAATATCATTAATGATTTTTCTTTGTAAAAATCGCATCCCCAAGCTTCTTTTAATTTGGTATTGATGGTTTTGGGAGTTGGTAACTGATAATTATCATTAATTTCTTTTAAAATTTGTGGAACCCGAATATCCTGCCAAGATAATTTTTCTATCCGTTGAGAAATAATGCGATCGAGACGATATTTATACCAGTTAATATCATCGTGGGGAGTAGTTCCATAGGCACATAGATATTTAGCACGCTCCATAAAATAAATGCAGACTGGATAAACAACACACTCTTTAACTTGATTTTTATGGGCACTATGGTATGTAAAAAGTATCGGTGGAATGTTTTCTGAGTTCCAAATTTCCTGCAATTGGCTTTGAATTTCATCTACAGCATCTTGTGTGGGGCTAGAATCGGGAACAACATAATCTACATAAATAAATACACGATGATTGTCCTCGTCTATTTCCTTATCAGAAAATTCTTCTGCTAATACGGGTAAATTGGGATCGAGAAAACTAAATAAACCTAAAGTACCTGCTAAATAAGCTTGTTTCTTCATACTTAAGCTGGTTTGAGGAGTAATATTCTCTGTTGTTTTCCAGCTTGGTAATGTTTGCGATCGCTGATAATATTTGCTTCTACCTGTATTTTTTTCGCTTCTTTGCAGGTAATGACGACTGACTAATAATTCAAAATCGCTTTGCAGAGATTTACGAACCTGAGCAAATAATCTTTCTGCGAGAATTTTTTCCAGTTCCGATCCAGCTATGGGTATTTGTGTTTGTAAAGAAGTCTGCCATTTATCAATGGGTACTTCCAACTCTAATAACCATTCTCTAGTAGTTTTGGTACAAGCACAGTTCAAATCTTGATGGTTGAGAATATCTGCTTGCTTCTCATCTTTGTGGGTTTTAGTAAAAAAAGCTTCACGCCAATCTGCGTAAGTAAAAGGTTCTTCAAGTTTTGTGTAGCCATTTTCGCTATATAACCACCGTAGTAATGCCCACAGTCGAATTCCACGGCTGAGGTTTTGACTTTGATCGAGGGAACCCTTGGCTAGTTTTTGTAAAAGGTTAAAATCTGGATAGTCTTTAAATAGGGTATTCACAGCAGTTTCAGTATTTGGTTAATTTATTTATAGACTAGCAGCTATTCGGAATGGGGTATTTCCGACCATGTGCCATAATAGGCATGGCAATTTTGAGAATGGATACATCTACCGCATGAGTACATCCGAGTTTGATAAGTATAAAGTAGACCACTTATTTTTGTTGATTGGTGAGAATCCTTTACCTAATTACGTTGCAGCAAATTTGTTGTTGAAAGAGGGTGGAACTGCATATTTAGTTCATACGACAGATACCGAAAAATCAGCGAAGCGACTGAAAACTGAGTTAAACGGGTTTAAGGATGTAGAGATGCGATCGCTCGGTAATTATGAGTCGGATGCATTCCACATTCAGAAAAAAATTAGGGAAGAACTGGAAAAAATCAAAAGTGGAAAAATAGGACTGAATTATACTGGTGGAACAAAAGCAATGGCTGTACATGGTTACAAAGCAGCTTTTGAGAATCGTCCTGATGCTATTTTCAGCTATCTTGACCCTCGTCGGTTAGAACTGTGCATAGATAGGGAAGATAGAGAACGCGATCGCCCAAAAATCCAACCAAGCACATTGCAAGTTAAACTAGTAAAAATTTTCCAATTACATGGGTTAGAGTTAAAAAAAGACCCTGTAAAAATACCACAACTACCAGCATTAGCTAGTTCTTTTGCTAGTATCTTTGAAGATGAAAGTAAGTCCAAAAAGTGGTTTGATTGGTTTTATAATATTTTTTGTGAAGAAGCTCGTAAAAAGAAGAAAAATGGTAGTTGGGGAGATTGGAAAAGTAAAACAAACTTAGAGAAAGTTGTTATAGTATTGAACGATTTACTACCAGATTTTATCACATCATTTAAAAATGAGAATTTTCTCAAAGATGAAAATAAGTTAGTATTGTTGGCAGCAAAAACAACAGATGCTTTTTCAGAAGTTGAAAGTTTTTGCAAATGGCTAGATGGTTTATGGTTAGAGCATTATGTTTTAGAGCAAGTCCAAAATATTGCTAGTAGTTGCTTTATTGGAGACTATGGGCTTAATTTTGAAATCCCTTTGATAGGTACTAAAGATGGATTTGAATTTGATGTAGCCTTTACACGAGGTTATCAACTTTTCGCACTTTCTTGCACCACAACTAGCGATAGAAAATTATGTAAATCGAAACTTTTTGAAGCATATCTTAGAGCCAGAAGGATGGGAGGAGATGAAGCTAGGGTTGCTTTGATTTGCTGTTCTAATGAACCCGATACTCTCAAAGCTGAGATTGCAGATTCTACAAATGATGACAAAATTCAAGTTTTCGGACGCGAGCATTTAACAAATTTATCTCAAGAAATCGCCGATTGGATTGCTCAAAATGACCGGGAGGCATCAAAATGAGTCAATTTACATTAACTTTTATTGATACTACAGGTATTCAAGGTTATGTATTTAATAGCAACCGTTTACGGGAAAATATTGGAGCTTCCTATTTAGTTTCTGCTGCAACAGGGGAATGGGTAGAAGAAACCTTAGAACAACTAGGAATACTTAAAGATAGACAAGCAAAAGTAATTGAAAGTAGCAATTGTAATGCAGAATTAATTTATTCGGGAGGTGGTAATGCATTAATAATATTTAAGTTCAAACAAATGGCAATAGAGTTTACTCAAATTCTCAGTCGGAAAGTATTAGTAGAAGCACCTGGGCTGAATTTATTAGTTGCTCATCAAGAATTTGATTGGAATACCCAAAAGCTATATCAAGTAGTTCAAGATTTAGTAACAGAGAAAATTGAGCGACTAAAACATGAGCGGATTATTTCTGTTCCGCTTCTGGGGTTAGGAGTAACAGCAAGTTGTAATTCTACTCTTTTACCAGCGATAGATAGAAGCGATAATTATATACAGTATGAGGATAGCGAAGGAGAAAAAAGTTATTTAATTTCTAGGGAAACTCAACAGAAATTAATTGCTGCACGAAAAGCTAATGACAAGCTACAAAAACTATTTGTAGGTATAATCGATCCCAGTATTTATCAGTTTCCCTACCGTACTGATAATTTAGGGCGATCGCAGGGAGAATCAAGTTATGTTGCGGTAATCCATGCTGATGGTAATGGGATGGGGAAACGCTTTCAAAAACATGGTGATAAACGCGAAAATCGAGATTATATTAATGAAATGCGAAAACTCTCTTGCAGTATTCAACAAGCAGGAGAAAAAGCATTAATTGCTGTCACCGAGACTATTATTAATTCGATTTCAGAAGCAAAAGTTGTAGGTAAGCTAGGAGAATTCCAATTAAAAGGTAAATACTATCTTCCTTTTCGTCCTTTAGTTTATGGCGGTGATGATACCACTTTTGTTTGTGAGGGAAGATTAGGGTTAGAATTAGCTGCTTTATATCTTAGAGAGTTTGAAAAGCAAACAGTAGCTGATGGTGAAAAATTAACAGCTTGTGCAGGTATTTGTGTTGTCAAAACTCATTATCCCTTTGCACGAGCATATGAAATTAGTGAAGCTTTATGTCGGGGAGCAAAAAAATTTGTCAAAGAAGAAAGCACAGGAACTGAGAATAAAAGCTTTTCAGGACTTGATTGGCATTTAGCAGCAAGTGGTTTATCTGGTTCGATTTCAGAAATTCGTCAACGCGAATATCAAGTAGCATCAGGTAAATTAAATATGCGACCCGTGCGGCTAAATAAACATGATGATGAATGGCGTACTTGGGAAGGTTTTACTAGTATTATTAGACAATTTAGTGAAGATGAAAAATGGCGCGATCGCTATAACATAATCATGGATTTGCGTGATGTGTTACGTCAGGGTTCTCTAGCAACTGAGGAGTTTTTAAGGAATAAAAGTTTAGATAAATTACCTGATTTTCCTAAGTGTAGCAAAGATGTTAATAAACTAGTAAAAGAAGGATGGTTAGATAATAAATGTGGATATTTTGATGCGATTGAAGCAATAGAATTTTATTTAGCATTGGGTGAGTAATAATGATATATAAACTAAAAATCAAATTACTAAGTGATACTACCTTTGGTCGCGGTGATGGGATAGCAGGGTTAATAGACCAAGAAGTAGAACAGGATAAATATGGATTTCCCTATTTGCGGGGACGTACTCTTAAAGGTTTATTAAGTGACGAATGCGATAATTTAATTAATACTTTGCCAGAAGAAAATCAGAAAAATTACTGGGAAAATATCGCTTGTGATTTATTTGGTATTCCAGGCAGTAAATTAGAAACAATTGCCAAAATGCATATAGGAGATGCATGTTTACCTGATGATTTACGTCAAGCTGTTGCTTATGAAATAGATAGCGAGAAACTTACTAATCAAGATGTTCTTAGTTCTCTAACTACCATTCGTCGGCAAACAGCAATTGATTGGGAAAATGGTGTAGCTGATAAGGGGAGTTTGCGCTCTTTTCGGGTTGTTATCCGCGAACTAGAATTTGCAGCAGGTTTATTATTTGAAACTCAACCAACTGATGAAATGCTGTCCCTTCTAGCGGTGAGTTCGTTAGCATTACGACGTTTAGGAAGTGGAAGAAATCGAGGTCGTGGTCATGTTAATTGCACTTTACATGATGTTGATGGAAATGAAATTACACAACAATACTTAAAGTTATTTAGAACAGTTGGGGAAACAATTTCATGAAAGCAATTACTTTTTCATTACATACAAAGCAGCCATTACTAGCTACTTCATTTCAAGGAGACCCTAATAGTGATGTTTCTTGTTCCTATATTCCTGGTAGTATGATTCGCGGGGCAATCATAGGACGTTATCTAAAGCATCATAATCTGTCAGAACTTGATTTAGAAAATGAAGAGATACAAAGTTTATTTTTGATAGTAAAAAAGTAAAATATTTAAATGCTTATTTACTTAGTCGGAAAAAACAGCGCACTTTCCCTATAATTCGTTCCTGGTTTCGAGATAAAGATATAGAACTAAGTGAAGACTTACTAACTATCAAGGCTTATGATTTTAGCGTCGATCGCAACGAAAGTGACATTGAGACTCCTAAATTTGTTGGAGAAGGATTTTGGACAGTAGAAAGTGGTTGCGTTAGATATTATAAAGAAAAGCGACGGATAAATATTCATAATCGACGCGATCGCACTAAGGGACGTTCGAGTCAAACAACAGGAGAAGGGGAAATTTTTCGCTATGATGCTATTGATGCAGGACAAATTTTTCAAGCTGCTATTTTGTGCGAAGAAGTCGATCAAAACTTATTAAAGCTACTACAAAAATCTGAAAATATTTGGTTAGGTGGTTCCCAAAGTGCAGGTTATGGACATACTCGAATTACAGATATTCAAACTCATGAGAACTGGAATGAAGTAGATTCCCCGGAAAATCGCACCGCACATGAAAATTTTACAATTACACTCCTCAGTGATTTGATTTTGCGAGATGCATGGGGACAGTATGCGGTTATTCCCCCATCTCCACAACAACTATCTTCACCAATAACAAATATTTTAGAAAGTGCATTAAAGAGAATATTGGAATCAGATGATGATATGCAGCTTAAACCAAAAGAAAGTTTTACTAGCAATACATTAATAGGTGGATTTAATCGGAAATGGGGATTACCTTTACCTCAAGTTCCTGCATTTACAGCAGGTAGCGTATTTGTTTTTGAAAACATAGGGATAACAGCAGAACAAATTGAACAACTAGAAGCTGAAGGTTTGGGAGAAAGAAGAATTGACGGGTTTGGTAGAATCGCAGTAAATTTAGCAGTAGATTTACGAAAGGATAATTATTTTGACTTTGCTCTACCTGTAACTGATAAACCTAAATTGTCTAGTCAGCCACAATTAAACAATCAATTATCTTGTGATATTGCAACTCGAATGGTTGAAAGATTATTACAAGAAAAATTAGAGCAGACACTCAAGAAAGAGCTTAGTTATCTATCGATAGAAGGGACTATTTATAATAGTCAACTATCTCGCTTACAATTAATTGCAAGACAGGCATTACCAACCGGAAACTGTGATTTAGTTTTAACATTACTAAATAACTTACCACCGAATGCTCGCGGACAATTTGAACGAGCCAAGATTAACAATGAATCTTTCAAGCAAAAGTTACATGCATGGTTAACTAATCCGGAATCTTGGACTAATAACAAACAGGATTTAATAACTAAAATTAGTAATATTCAAAGTACTATAAATGATGAATTAGACAAAGAATATACATTGCGTTTAATTATAGGAGTTGCGAAAAAGGCAATGAAGGAGAGAAAATAATGACTAATGATTGTCTAAATAAACGCTTCAAAAACCGGAATCAACGCCATATTATTGAACGAATAATAGTCAAGGGAGTTTTGATTTTAGATACTCCTACTTGTTTTGGTAGTGGTGATAATGATGGTGATACCGATCTAGAAATTCTACGAGACAGTATAGAAGATAAAGCTTTACTAATGGGTTCTTCTATTGCTGGTGCTTTAAGAAATTATCTGCGAGAGCAAAAAAATGGCTACGGTGCTGTGGATGATTCTATTTTATTTGGTGGACAGCGTAGCGATGATGATGGGGAACAAAGTTCTCTAATTGTAAATGATGCTCTTAGCAGCGACGTAATTAACTTAGAATTACGTGATGGAGTGAAAATTAATAGCATTACGAAAACCGCAGATGATGGGGCAAAGTATGATTTAGAATTTTTGGAAGCAGGAACAAAATTCAGCCTTTATTTTGAATTGTTAATAGACGGCAAAGAAAGTAACAGGGAACGATTAATTAGAGAATTAGTACTTAGCTTGCAAGGATTAGAATCAGGTAAAATTCGTTTGGGAATCAAGAAAAATCGTGGTTTTGGTCGCTGTCATGTGGAAAAATGGCAAGTATGGAAATTTAATTTACGAGAATACAAACAGCGTATACAGTGGTTAACTTTTCCCCATTGGGAAAGTGGTTTATTAGATAATTATCAAACTTGTGACAACATTGCTAATGCTTTGGGTGTAACTTTAGCTGAGGAAGATAAAAGACAACACCTAACCATCACAGCAGAATTTACCCTCGCAAGTCATTTATTAATTCGTTCTGGACAAGCATCTACCGATAAAGCTCCTGATGTTGTCCACTTGAAATCTCAACGGGATGGGGAAGCAAAACCAATATTATCGGGTACGAGTTTAACTGGTGTTTTGCGACATCGTGCAGAAAGGATAGTTAATACTATTCAAAAAGATATAAATATCATTAACGATATATTTGGCTTTGTTGATGAGAAGACAAAAAAAGCAAAAGCGAGTCGTTTAGTTGTTGATGAAGTGGAAATTAATAAGACCACCGATTTAGTGCAAAATCGAATTGCGATCGATAGATTTACTGGTGGTGCTTTACATGGTGCTTTATTCAACGAACAACCTATTTTCGGCAATGATGAAACCAATTTAGAGATTAATCTCAAATTACGTCAACCAAAGGATGCAGAAATAGGATTATTACTGCTATTACTCAAAGATTTGTGGACGGGTGATTTAACTGTAGGTGGAACAAGCAGTATTGGGAGAGGAAGACTGCAAGGAAGAGAAGCTACTATCACAAATAATGGGAAAACTTGGAAAATTTCACAATCATCATCAACAGAACCCCTGATAGTAGAAAATCCTGAAAATGAAGATTTAGAAAAATTTGTTACTGCTTTATGTCAAGAGGTGACATCGTGAATAAAGTAATTAATAAACCTAAATGTAAATTTATAAAAGTACCAGAAAATTTAGATTTGAAAACATGGCTAGAAACGCAAGCAAATCAACATCAATTTAAGTATTTATTAGCTCATGCGGAAGATGGTGTTATTTGGGGAAAGTTCCAAAGTGAAAAGTTAATCACAGCAGATGAGGTGTTTCCTCCTCAATTTGCTAAATTGCGTCGATCGACTTTACAGCAATGTCGTATTTTTGGCGAAAATTCAGAGGTGATGCTGTGGAAAACTGATGAGGGGTTTAAAGCGCGTGTTATTCAAGATGAAAAAAACACAGATTTTATTCCTGAAAATCAGATTCTTTGGGGTACGAAAGCAGAAGAAATTCGTAATGGTTTTACCTTAATTTCAGATGGTTCGCAAGGTTTACGTCATGCTGTTCCTTTAATTGATATAGCTTTCAATGGCAACCAAAATCTATATCGTCCTTTGCGTTTGTGTGTTCGTCATTATCTTGATGATGATAAAGAAACTGGTTTAGTTCGGATTTATTTAAGTCGATTAGTTAATCTTACAACTGAGAAGGAGTTAAAAAATGCTGCCTAGACATTTAACTAATGTTCCCGATGATAGAAAAGCCGTAGCACCTTATAATTTTGTCGAGTTACCCGATAAAGTTGTACCAGCACAATTACCACTTCCAGAACAAAATTGTTATGACTCTCAGCGTTATACAGGTAAAATTGAGTGTACGCTGACAACATCATCACCACTTTATATTCGTTGTGGGTTAACTAGAAAAGAATTTGAATGTGATACTGAATCAAAAAAACTACCTGATTTTTTCTATACCGAGACAGCTTCTAAAGTGAGAAAACCTGTCATTCCTGGTAGTAGTTTGCGAGGGATGATAAGAAATTTAGTAGAGATTATTAGTTTTAGTAAACTTGACAAAGTTTCCGAACATCAGAAATTTTTCTTTCGTGCTGTAGCTGCTGATAAAGATGACCCGTTAAAAAATATATACAAAAATGGTCTGAAAAAAGAAAATTTGAAAGCAGGATATCTGGTTAAAAGAAATGATGGTTGGTATATCCGTCCAGCGACAAATATTGAAGGTAAATATTTTATTTATATTAAAGAAAAAGATATCGAAGGAAAGATTAATGGCTTTACATATATGAAGTCATTAGATTATGTACCTCAGTATAGACAAAATATCAGTTTTGGAGATTTATATCCTCAAAATGGTCGTCTTTGCGCGAAAAAAATAAGTAGTGACTGTACAAAATTTAATGCTGTAGGGGTATTAGTAACTAGCGGTAATATGTTGGAAAACACTAATTTAGATGAACAACAACGTGAAATAAAGCTTAAGAGTAAGGATGGGCGCAAATATCATTATTTAGTTGGAATCCCAGATAGTGAAGCTCAACTTATTAAAATAAATGATGACGCAATAACAGCTTATTGTAGCGCTTTAACTAATTTTCAAAAAGCTAAATCGCCTTACGATAATAATCCTTTTGATGAAGATAATGGTATTTTAAAAAATGGGCGCGTTATTTTCTATTCACAGCTTAAATCGGAAGAAATAACATTATTTGGTCAAAGTCCTAACTTTCGTATTCCATATATTCCGAAGGATAAACAAACAGCAGCATCAGCTATTGATTTTATTCCGGAAAGATTACGCAATACATCTATGATTGATATTACTGATGCAATTTTTGGTTTTGTCAGAGATAAAAAACAGGAAGATAAAAATCAACAAGCTAGAGCAGGTAGAATATTTATTAGTGACGCTGAATGTTTAAGCAATATAGATGATATTTGGTGGGAAAAAACTTCCAACCATGTCATCACACCTCAAATTCTTGCTAGTCCTAAATTAACAACTTTTCAGCACTACTTAGTACAACCAGAAGATACCCAAGCGCAAAAAATCAAGCTTAAACATTATGCTAGTGAACTAGAAAAAGAAACAGTAATTCGCGGACATAAATTATATTGGCATAAAGGAAGTGAACCTGATATTAAACATCCCAATCCTGAAGAAACTTCCGAAACTCAAAAAACAGAAATCAAACCGATAGGAACTGGTGTTAAATTTAAGTTCACCATGCATTTTGAAAATCTCAGGAATGTAGAAATTGGTGCATTAATGTGGGTACTTGATATCGCTGCAAATGAAAAATATCGTCTATCTTTAGGTATGGGTAAACCTTTGGGAATGGGTGCTGTGAAGATTGAACCTAAGTTGTATTTTAGCGATCGCATCTCTCGTTACAAACAATTATTTAGCGAAAATAATTGGGAAATAGCAGAAAATGAAGTAAATAGACAAAAATATAGTGACTATATATCAAAATTTGAGAACTACATTATCAAAGAACTTCATAAAGACCAATTTTATCTGCAAATCGCAGATTTCAAAAAAATCTCTAGAATAAAAATGCTTTTAGAAATGTTAAGTTGGGAAGAAAATTCTGATATAGATTTTTTAGAAAAAACTCGTTATATGGAGATTGAGCGCAAGCAGCAACCTCGTTTAGGTGATGATGAGAATGAATATAAAGCAAGAAGAGTTTTACCTACACCTTTAGATATAAAGATTCGTAAAGAATTTCAAATCGATCAAGAGGTAGATGCAAAAGTAGTGAGTTGTGAAGTTAAGCATATACAAAAAGGTAAAAAAACAAAACCAAGAACTATAATCATCTACGAAATCGAAGGTTCAGATTGTTTGTCTGAAGCAGAGGTGAATAACAAGGGACTTGATTTGGAAATAGGTTTAATTGAAAAAGTCAAAATTGAAAAACTTGAAGGTAGAAAGATTAGAAAAGTTAAAAGAATTGCAGATGAATAATCAAATATTCTCCATTTCCCACCTCTTCCACACTCTCACCTCTCACCATCTTTACAACTTCCAAACCCAAACCATCGCACGCATTCTTAACCGTCAAGATACCATCCTCCGCACACCTACTAGTTATGGGAAAACAGAAACCGCGTCATACTGGAACCAACGCAGCTACGATAATATAGCATTGGAGAGAGCAGTTTGCTTTTTGGAGATTAAATACAATGGCTTTTAGCGGTTACAAAACTATTAGCGAGGTTCTGAAAGAATTTCAAGTTACCTATACTGAATTTAATTTTATGGGGGAAGCGGAATTTAAAATTCCTGATTACTTCCGAGATGATTTAGAATTGGTGATGCGGGAAGGTGTTGTTTATAACTCTGAGTTTGCTATTTGTGAAAATTTGATATATCCAATTTTAAAAGAAGTTTGGAAACACTACACCACCAAATTTACTTTATGGAGTCACCAATCTTTTAATTATGACGAAAAATTATCAGGTTTTCCTGAGTATATTTTAGCAAAAAGGTCGCCTCTAGGAAAAGTAGTTTTTGATAAACCATATTTTATTTTAGTGGAAGCTAAACAAGATAATTTTGAGGCTGGTTGGGCACAATGTTTAGCTGAAATGGTAGCTGCTCAAAAATTAAATGGTGAATTTTCTGTAACAATATTTGGTATCGTTTCTAATGGAAAAATTTGGCAGTTTGGTAAGTTAGAGGGAGATAAATTTACTGCCAATATCAATATTTATACAATTCAAAATTTAGACCAAATATTTACTGCTGTTAACTATATCTTTCAACAGTGTGAATTGCAGCTAAATAATTTAGTAGCGGTCTAAGTTTATTAATACTTAGTATTATCATGAAAGATAACTTCCCTTCTGTCATTCCCCACCTCTTCCACACTCTCACTACTCACCAACCCTACAACTTTCAAACCCAAACCATCGATCGCATTCTCAACCTTCAAGATACCATTCTTCGCGCTCCTACGGGTTCGGGGAAAACTGAAACCGCGATCGCACCTTTTTTATTTGCCAAATCCCTCAAGCTCGATTTTCCCAATAAGTTAATCTATGTCGTACCTCTGCGTACCCTTGCGAACAGTCTGCGTCAACGGGTTGAGGTGCTGGTGACAAATTGGGGAAGGGTTTATCCCCATGAGAGAAAATTGGTGGTGACATTGCAGACGGGAGAAAATCCAGAAGACCCGCGTTTTGAAGGGGATATAATTTTTTGTACGATCGACCAAATGCTGAGTAGTTTTTTAAATATTCCCTATTCGGTTGGTCGTGGTTCGGGAAATGTCAATTGTGGAGCGATTTTTGCGTCTTATTTGGTGTTTGATGAGTTACATTTGCTCGACCCCAATCGGTCTTTTACTACTGTTTTAAAAGTGTTGCAGCAGGTTAAAACTATTTCTCCATTTTTATTGATGACTGCGACTTTAACCGATGAATTGGCGGTAAAAATCAAGGAAATAATCGAAGATTGATAATGGAAATTATTCGAGTTGATGATGTTGATTTAGAAATAATCGAAGCAAATCGTTGTCGTACTTTTTTTGCGGTTTCTCAACCTTTGACAGCATTGTTGATTTGGGAAGATATTTTTAAAAATAAAAACCAGCGACAGCGAGTTATTATCATTTGTAATACGGCTTCCCAAGCGCAGGGACTTTATCGCGATTTGGATGAATTAAATCGAGATTTTCAGGTTGAAAATAATTTAGAAATTACGCTTTTACATTCGCGTTTTTTTACCAGAGCATCGCGCAACTAAAGAAAGTTATTTGAAAGATGTATTTGCTCAAAATTGGCGAGATAATGATTTTGGGAGTAATACTTGTCAAGTTTTGATTTCCACCCAAGTCATCGAAGCGGGGATTAATATTACCTGCGAGGTTTTGCATACCCAATTGAGTCCGATGAATTCGCTGTTGCAACGTGCGGGACGCTGTGCAAGATTTGCGGGGGAAATTGGGGAAGTTTTGATTTATCGATCGATAGAAGTAAACCCAGAAAATCGCGATTTAGCGGAAACAGATTTATTTGAAATTGAGGAAAATTCATCGAGCGATACTCCAAGCGATAGCGTAGCGCTGCTGCCTACGGCAGAACGCAAACCTGTAAACAAGGATATTAGGATTACCGCAGAACCAAAAAAAGAAAGCTTTTTACCCTATAAAAAAGAGATTTGTGAGTTAACTTGGCAAGTTTTAGTAACCCATACTAATTCCAATTGCGTCAATAGTCATGTCGGATTTAGACTTGAAGAAGAATGGATTAACCTCGTGCATTGCGATGAAGATTTACTGACCTTGAAGCATCGCGAAAATAGCGAGATGGAGTTTGAAAGTAATTTTCATGATGCTGTTCTTAAAGGGGATGAATCTAAAGCGATCGCGCTCATCAGAAAGGTCGATAATCGCAGTATTTTTACTTGGACTGAATCGAGTTTTTTTGATGACGATGATGAAATTCTCGATATTCAAAAATTATTACCGTTTTCGGTTCCTATTTCTACCCTGTGTAAAGCTTGGCGAGATTTTAAAGAGAATATAAGTTTCGGCAATAGTTGGATTTTCAAACGGATTGAAACGCCAAAAAATAAATCCCAGTCTTATAGTCAACCGGCTTTGAGTGCGATTACTTCCCGTGATTTTTTAATTGGATGCTATCGCATTTTCGTCAATCCACGATATATTTATTATGACGAGCATATCGGTTTAAAAATTGGTGTCGATACACAGGGAAATCGATTTAATTCCCCACCCAAACAAGATAAATCAATCAATAACCAATACTGCTATCGAATGGATACCTATGTCGGTCATTTGGTTTTGATGTGGAAATGTTGGCGGGAAGGCTTTGAAACAAATATTTTGAGAAATGGGGAATCAATAAAAGTAAAATATCCTGCTGTTCGTGATGAATTACTGATAGCAGGTGGTAAATTTATCCAAACGAAAATATTACCTAATCTTTCAATTGACGAAGCTGAAGAATTATTTGAAACTCTGGTATTTTTGGCGATTTTTACACACGATTTAGGTAAATTACAATCAAAATGGCAACAAGTAATGCGAGGATGGCAGAAAATTTCCCATTCCAAATATACAGGCAAAAATCCACGGAAATATTTACTTGCCCATACTGATTATAATCCCGAAGATAAAGTCCAAAAAGCCGAGTTAAAAGCCTATGAAAATAAAAATAAGCGTCCCAATCATGCGGTGGAAAGTGCTTTTTTAGCCCAAGCAATTCTCAAGCAGTCTTTGTTACCATTATTGCGTAAGTACACCTCCGATACTGGAACTATCAAAGATATAATCTATACGGTGATAATGGCGGCTGGTCGGCATCATTCGGCTTGGGCTGAGGGGTTTAAAACTACTGATGTGGCGAAGTTACGGCAAATTGAATTGTGTGAGGGATATGAAAAAGCGATCGCAGATAGTTGGCGGTGTATGGTACGTTTTTTACCAAATGGTGATTTATTGTCCATGCCGAGCTTGAGTAAAAATATTTACAGCCTCAAGGAGTTGGATTTGAATAAATTCGATCGCGATGAGGTGGAGTTTTTGCAGCTTTATGCTTTGGTGGTGCGGGCTTTGCGGTTGTGTGACCAGCGATCGGTACAATTATTGTAAAGATAGCTTGCCGATCGTAGACGTGGGTTGATGGTGAGGCTATGATGTTACTAAATTGATGTTTGGCAGACCGAAGCGGGGGCTAAAACCTGGGGGGTTCTGCCAAAATCGCCGGAACCTAGACAAGTTAATAGTTACAGCTTTTTGATTTTAGGCACTATTGATATCTTATGTCAATAAGTGGGTCTGAAATGAGGTCATTTTTTCGATCTGCCAAAACTGCTTGTGGAATCCTTGCCCTGTAAGGGTTTCAGATGGCGGGCTTGAAACGTAGCGATTCCCGTTCGCGGGATTGAAACGATAGATACTTCAACAGCACCAGCAGGTATTGTTCTTGAAACGTAGCGATTCCC
>JAAUPE010000002.1 GCA_012034595.1 Calothrix sp. CSU_2_0
AACAAGGAATCTTTATCTTTCTCCATGAATCAATTCAGGGGCTTGTATCCGTTGAGATAAAGATAAAAAGAAATATTCTTCTTTCTTTTACCTTTTTACTTTTGACTTTTAATTTAAAAGATGGTCAAGATGAACTTGAGTATCGCTTAATTGCGATCGCGATAAATCTATGGTTAGGAACGTGGATTAAATAAAGTGCATTTTTTCTTGTGGAGCAGGCATCCTGTCTGCACTTAGAATATTAAAACGGGCTTTCCGGCTCGTACCACAAATACATGTAAGTTATTAAATTCTCATTCCTTAGTTTGTGCGATCGCAAAGTTTTTCCCACATTTTTAGATTCCCAAATCCTCTCAATTGGGAGTCTAATTTTTGGGTTGGTATAAATATAAGTTAATGTTATTCGTTGGTGGTTTTTACGCGATTTTTATGAATTACAAAACTTAACTTTTACGAAATATTTGGTTACAATTACTCGACTATTTAACATTATTCTCAATTATTTACGAATTAACAACGGTTTTAAGCTATGATGAATATTGTTAAAATCTTCAGCGACTTATTTTAGTTTTTAACTCAATGACATTTTTGAAAGTGCTAAAAGCTGATTAGCTCGTAAGATTAGTTGGTAAATTAATTCTTCTCCACTAAATATAGTCCCACAACAACGTAAATTTTTGTATAGTAAATTGAGGAAATTTTTACTAAACTTAATATTTATTGTTGACATTATTTAGATTGTGTGCAGTGAGTAAAGACAACTTAAATTCAGAATGGGTAGATTGCGACACAAATTATGCTCGTTAGAGAATTGAACTGCCGAGACGAAAGGAACGTCAAGGAAAAAGAAAGGAAAAACTGTATAGAGAATGTATTGCTTAATTAAAAATCAACCAACTAATAACCTTTTCATAATCCTTTATGGGTATTTTTCTGGGAGAATCCTGAGTAATATAACTTTCTTTCCAAGTATATGTTCCCTGTTCTAGAGCAAACAGCTACTCATTTATCGAGTCTAAAGACGCTGACATCAGAAGAAATGATGAAGTTGTTGGTGCAGTATCAAATGCTGCCACAACTGTTAAGAGAATTGGTGATAGATAATGCGATCGCGGAGATAAAGTGTACAGAAGAAGAGGAAAAACTTGCGATTGAACAAGTAGCTCAACAATACCAGTTTGATTCTGAAGCTAAACGTCAAATGTGGTTGGATCGGAATAGTTTGACTTCAGAGCAATTAGATGGGATTGCAATTCGGCAATTGAAGATAGAAAAGTTTAAAGAGAGTAGTTGGGGTGGGGATTTAGAAGCATATTTTCACCAACGAAAGTCTCAACTCGACAGGGTTATTTATTCTTTGTTGCGTACAAATGATATCGCTTTGGCTCAAGAGTTATATTTTCGTATTTCTGAGGGGGAACAATCTTTTGCTCGATTAGCGCAGGAGTATTCCCAAGGTGTGGAGGTGGAAACGGATGGTTTAGTTGGACCTGTGGAGTTGCAATCAATTCATCCAGTGATGGCTAAAGTTTTGTCTAGTGTTCAACCACAGCAATTAGTACCACCGACGCAAATAGGGGAGTGGGTAGTATTAATTCGTTTGGAAAAGTTGCTTCCTGCTAAGTTGGATAATGTGATGGGTCAGCGATTGTTGAATGAGCGCTTTAATGTTTGGTTGCAAGCACAAATGCAAGAGCAAAATGGTAATTTTTGACAATTAAAAGTTTAGATAAGTTGGTTAATTCGTTATTCAAGCTTAATTTTGTCGTTGCGATTCAGATAATGTAATTCTCCAAATCTAATACCGATTTGAGAAATCCGGGGTAAGACATTAAGAATATGAAACGATATCTATCTCATCCTCCAGGGTAGTGAGTGTATCCAAAAAAATTAATCTAAAATTAAAAATTTCAATTCACGATCCAAAATCTAAAACCCAAATTCACAATCCAAAAGCTAAAATCCAAAGCTGACAGCGAATGTATCCAAAATCTAAAATCCAAAATCGAATGACTTATCTTAAAAGTAATTTTCAGGAATTTATTAGCACTTTGGAAGGTTTTGACCAGTTACCTACAGAATTAATCGCGAAATTATTACCAAAAATTCAAGCTTGGAAATTTCGGATTGGTCAGAAAATTATTGGTAAAGAAACAATTCCCGACCATGTGGGAATTATTTATGAAGGGAAAGTGCGATTATTAGGTTATGACCCCCGTACGCAAACACCAACTACCTTGAAAATACTCCAAGCTGGGGATTTTGTGGGTGAAATTGGTTTGTTGCGTCAAGGTGGTTGTGAAACTGCGATCGCATCTACGGAGGTTGTGGTTTTATCGATTGCTGCTGCTGATTTTTTGAGTTTACTTGCTTCGTTTCCTAGTTTTGCTCAGGTGCGTCAAAATCAAGTTCATTCGATTGAAATTTTTGAGTTTATTGGATTGCAGTTGGAACGACAAGCTAATGGTGGTTTAAATCTGAAGGAAGTAACTGAGGAAGCTGCCAAAAATGCAATTATCAAATATATTCCACCTGGAAAAATTCAAACTAGCCAATTAGAAACGGAAAAAGTTTGGTTTGTGAGTGGTGATGGAGTGACAAACTATCCTCCTAATTCGGCTTTGGAATTTAGGGATGGGGAAGTAATTGAGGTGAAGGGGAAAAATCCAGCACGATTAGTGGGTTTGAATCCAGGAGATTTATCTTTTTTAAATTTAAATAATCAGCTAAATAATAACTTCAATAATCAAGGATTGCATAATTCTATTAAGGAATTAGTAAATTTTGAAGAAATAAAGCTTGGAAACAGAAAAAATGGATTAGTAAAGTCTGAAGAAATCAAACAGGAATTATTAAATAGGGAAGATGAATTAGATATTTTAGATGTTCCCTATGCACCAGAGATTGAACAACCACAAGTGGATGTTTCCACAAACGAATACAAAAAGCAAAAGTATCCCTTTGTTGGTGGGAAAGGGGAAATAAATTCCACCTCCGCTTGTTTTCAAATGGTTTGTCAACATCTAAACATGCCATTTCGTAAGGAGGTAGTGCAAAGGATTTTAACGGAACAATTTAAACGGCAAGACACAATATCTTTTCAAGTTTGTGCTTACTTGTCAGAATTAATCGGTTTGAAACCCCAATTAATCGATTTACCAACAAATAATCTAACACGCATACCAACTCCTGCTGTGATTCGCTATGGAGATGACTTTGCAGTTGTTTATGAAGTGAGCGATCGCATGATGGTTTTGGGTGTGCCATCGAAGGGAATTCAACGTTGTAAACCAGGAGAATTAATCGCTAAGTTGGATGTGGGGGAAAATAATTTTCCACCGCAAGTACAAATATTATTACTGGCTCCAACTAAGGAAACACCGCAGCAACGTTTTGGCTTGAGTTGGTTTTTACCTTATTTATCCCGCTATCGTCGCGTATTAATAGAGGTATTTTTTGCATCATTCTTTGTCCAATTAGCAGCTCTTGCCAATCCACTGGTAATTCAATTAATTATAGATAAGGTAATTGTTCAGAATAGTATTACTACCCTAAATATTTTAGGAGTACTACTATTAGTTGTTGGACTTTTTGAAGCTGTATTGGGTGCATTAAGGACATATTTATTTGTTGATACCACGAACCGCATCGATATGGGTTTAGGTTCGGAAATTATCGACCACTTATTACGGTTGCCACTACGCTATTTTGAACGTCGTCCAGTGGGGGAGTTATCGACTCGCATCAATGAATTAGAAAATATTCGTCAGTTTATGACGGGAACTGCATTAACAGTTGGCTTAGATGCAGTATTTTCGGTGGTTTATATCATCGTCATGCTATTTTATAGCTTGCAGTTGACAGCCGTTAGTTTAGCCACAATTCCCATATTTATCCTGATCACATTCGTTGCATCTCCAATTATTCGTAAACAATTACGCAGCAAAGCCGAGCGGAATGCGGAAACACAATCTTATTTAGTTGAGGTAATGTCGGGAATTCAAACAGTCAAAGCTCAAAATATTGAATTGCGATCGCGTTTCTCTTGGCAGGAAAAGTATTCGCGGTATGTGGGGGAAGGTTTTAAAACAGTTATTACTTCCACATTTGCAAATTCCACCAGTCAATTTCTCAATCAATTGAGTAGCTTATTGGTGTTGTGGTTCGGCTCTTATTTAGTCCTCAAAGGAGAATTAACATTAGGGGAATTAATTGCCTTTAGGATTATTTCTGGTTACGTAACAAGTCCAATTTTACGGTTAGCGCAATTGTGGCAAAGCTTCCAAGAAACAGCTTTATCATTAGAACGATTAAGCGACATTGTTGATACTCCCCAGGAAGCCGAAAAAGACCGTTACAATATTCCGTTACCAGCAGTTACAGGAGCAATCAAATACGAAAACGTTTCCTTCAGATTTGCCACTAGTGGACCATTACAAGTATGTAATGTAAATTTGGAAATTCCTGCTGGTAAATTCGTGGGGATTGTCGGACAAAGTGGTTCCGGTAAAAGCACAATTATGAAACTACTGCTACGACTTTACGAACCCGAATCTGGAAGAATTTTAATTGATAATTATGATATTTCCAAAGTCGAACTTTATTCATTAAGACGACAACTAGGTGTAGTTCCCCAAGACAGTTTATTATTCGATAGTAGCGTTCAAGAAAATATCGCTTTAACCAACCCCGATTCCACCACCGAAGAAATCATTGCCGCAGCCAAAATCGCCGCAGCTCATGACTTTATTATGAATCTACCCAACGGTTATAATACCCGCGTTGGAGAAAGGGGAGCAGGGCTTTCCGGAGGACAAAGACAAAGAATTGCGATCGCACGTTCTGTTTTACAAAGACCAAAATTACTAGTTTTAGACGAAGCTACCAGCGCTTTAGATTACCCTACTGAAAGGCAAGTTTGTGTTAATTTAGCCAAAGCTTTTAAAGGTAATACCGTATTTTTCATTACCCACCGTCTCAACACAGTTAGTCATGCAGATATAATTTTAGTTATGGATCGAGGTAGACTAATCGAACAAGGCAGCCATCAAGAACTAATGGCAAAAAAAGGACATTATTTTTACCTTTATAACCAACAAGAAGTTAATTTATAATTAGTTAATAGTTAATAGTTAATAGTTAATAGTTAATAGTTAATAGTTAATAGTTAATAGTTAATAGTTAATAGTTAATAGTTAATAGTTAATAGTTAGCTCTCTTTTATTCTCCGCGTCTCTGTGCGACACAAATCCATATTAAATCATATCAAAAACCAATGAACGGAAACAACAGAAGCAAACAAGATACAAGAACACTGTTAGCTGAACGCTCCATTCCCAACCAATCAAAAACCAACCTCAACTCCTACAAACCACAACAAACTCAATCCGTAATCCTGCGACAATCGCCAATTTGGTCACGTGCCATCATGATAACACTAATGGCATTAGCAGGCTTTGGAATTACTTGGGCAAGCATTGCCAAAATTGAACAAGTAATTCCAGCAGCAGGACAATTAAAACCGGAAGCTGCCGTCAAAAAAGTTCAAGCACCTGTAAGTGGAATCGTTAAACAGGTTTATATTAAAGACGGACAAAAAGTAAAATTAGGAGACTTATTATTAGTCTTCGATACCGAAGCAAACAAAGTCGAAATTGCATCATTAAATAAAATTCGTGATGCCATAATCCAAGAAAGTCAAATGTATCGCACTTTGATTAACTCCAATTCCCTCGTTGCAGCAGATATGGCATTTTTGCGTGGTAACTTAAAACCAGAAACAGCATCTCTCCTCAAAAGTCGCGCAGCATTAATTAATGAAATTAACTTTCTCCAAACCCAAATTAACAATACCACCACAGCAAACCTAAATAACGAAGAACAACAACGCTTACAAATTGCCAAAACAGAATTAGCATCCCGTACCGCTTCCGCAAACTTAGAAATCGAACAAATTAAAAAACAGCTATCTCAAAACGAAATTAAAATTAACGATACCAAAGCTAACTTAAATATTGAACAGCAAATTTTAGCAAAACTGGAAAACCTCGTCAAAAATGGCGCGATCGCACAACTTCAATATCTCCAACAACAACAAAAAGTCCAAACCCTCAAAGCCCAAATTTTACAATTAGAAGAAGAACAAAAACGCTTAGAATATGGTACTCAACAACCACGGCAAGAATTAAATACAACTGTTGCTGTCACAAGCAAAAATATTTTAGATAAAATAGTTGTGAACAAACAAAGTATCGCCGAAATTGATAGTCAATTATCCAAAACTCTCCTCGAAAATGACAAAAAAATTGCCGAAATTGATAGTAGGATTGCTCAAACAAAATTAAACGTTAAATATCAAGAATTACGCGCTCCCGTTGCTGGCACAATTTTCGATTTACAAGCAGGTAATCCCGGATTTGTTGCTAACCCTAGTGAAGAAATACTCAAAATAGTCCCCAACGAAAATTTAATTGCTGAAGTCTTTATCACCAATAAAGATATCGGTTTTGCCCGTGAAGGTATGAAAGTTGATGTGAGGATTGACTCTTTCCCCTTTAGCGAGTTTGGTGATATTAAAGGAGAATTAATCCAAGTTGGTTCTGATGCTTTACCTCCCGACCAAACCCACCAATTTTATCGATTTCCTGCCAAAATTAGTTTAAATCGTCAATATCTTGATGCCAGAGGTAAAAATATTTCTCTCCAATCAGGTATGTCGATTACAGCTAACATCAAAGTTCGCGAAGAACGTACAGTTATGAGTTTGTTTACGGAGCTTTTTACCAATCAAGTTGAAAGTCTCGAACAAGTTCGGTAAGTAAAAATTGGCGAATTAGTGAGCCAAGCTAATGAATCAATTCAGGGGCTTGTATCCGTTAAGATAAATATAAAAAGAAATATTCTTCTTTCTTTTACCTTTTTACTTTTTACTTTTTACTTAAAAGATGGTCATAATCCCAGTTCCTAGATATAAAATCACAACCAATTACCAATTAATACATATGCTGACCAATAACTAGGAGATTTATAATTTGGATGGTTGAGGAGTTTTAATTGAGCCTGTTGTAATGCTTCAGCTTTACTAATTCCTTTCTTCAACTCACTGTAGAAACTCCCCACAAACATTGCTGTTGATTCATCATCGATTTGCCACAGAGAAGCAATGGTACTCCTTGCCCCTGCACCGATGGCAATTCCTGCTAAACCAAGCACAGCACGTTTATCCCCTTCAGCTGTTTGACAAGCACTTAAAACGAGTAATTGGAGAGCTTCTGGTCGAGCATCATCGCGATCGCGCAATAAATTATCAAATTGACGGACATTGATTGCTCCATCGGCTGCGAGGATGAAGGTATCATCTACTCGCGAGCTAAATTGACCGTGGGTAGCAAGATGGACAATGTTAAAGGGTGTTTCGTTGATTTCGCGTTCCAGTGCTGTGCTGGTGAATTTTTCGTTGAGTAGGGATGTGGTGTTAATACCTGCTTTGGTAATAAGCTCAAATTCGGATTCGATACCCTGTAGGGGAGCAAAATGAGGAAAGTTCTTTGGGGGTTGAGTCAAACCTGCGGTGAGTGCTTTAAGTTTTTGGTTAACTATGGGTTTGGGGTTGAAAAGTTGTAAACCTGGACTGAGGGAAAGGGCATATTTTTCAACTAGATATTTTTCACCATCGAATAATGCTGACATGGGTAAGTTTCGCAGTACCCCATCGAGAACAAAGACGAGGGTATTAACTGGGGTTTTGGCTAAGTCTGCTTCAATTGGTTTAATTAACCATTTGTAGACTTGTTGCGATCGCATTTTTAAGTCTCGAATTGCTGATGGATCGGTTAAATCCTGTCGCAATTTGGTAACTGTTTGTTCGACTTCGGTTTCTTTGACTAGACTTGTGTAAAGTTTGAGGGGTTGGTTGGGAAGTTTGACTATGATTTGGATGGTATCGGCAAGGATAATTGGGTAAAGTATGGCTGATTTGGGGTTATCCCGATCGACAACGCGATCAAGAATCACTTTTTGCCCTTGTAAACAAGCTTCACGGAAGAAATTATCAAGTTCTGCTAGTTGTAGTGCTTCGATGCGTTGTCTAGCTTTGTCGAGGATTTTTGGATTTGCTTGTCCGTTTTGGTCTTTTAATGTAGGGTCTTGTAATAGCAGTGCAACTGATTCGCGATATACGGGTTCTACACTTTCACGAAATGAAAATTGTATATCTCGATTGATTGCCACTAAGTCGCTGCGTAATGCTTGCAAAGCTTCTATGGCAATATCATAGGATGCGATTGCTGTTTTGATATTTCCTTGCGCTTTCTGTAATCTACCGAGTTGCCATTGCAGTTGGTATGTAATTTCGGGTGTATTAATGTTCTGTGAAAGTAATATTGCTTTTTCAGTTAATTTTTGAGCTTGGGGAAATTCTTTGGCTAATTCAGATAATTTTCCTAATTCTCCCCAACCATAAGCTTGTGCTTGGATATCTTCGATATTTTCAGCTTGTTGAATGGCTGTTTTTAGTATATTTGCTGGTGAGGGGGAAGAAATGCCCATTTTGACTAAATTTTCGGCAAAATTGATTTGGGCATAAATGCTGTTGCGACTGGGGGGAAGTTGCTGGAGTAAGATTTGAATTTCTGATATTATTGTTGTGGTGTCTTTTTTACTTTCCCTGAGTAAGCTTAATTGGTTGAGATGTGCTTGGACTTTAATTAGGGGAGAAGAGGAAAATTCAAAGGTTTGTTTGTAGTAATTTAAAGCTTCGGTGGTGCGATATGCCTCTGGCATTAAGCTCTGCTTATCGCATATACGTGCATGATTTCCTAAACTCAATAAACTAGCGCTAATTTCGTCGGGGTTCTGTAAACGTTGAGCAATTTTTAAACTTTCTTGCAATGCAATATTTGCTTCTTTTAAATCACCAATTATTTGTTGTGCTTCACCGAAAGAACGTAAACTAATTACTTTTTGAATTGAGTCGGGTTGGCTTTTTAACGTCGTATTTACTTCTTGTAAAATTTTCATCGCACTACGATAGAAGCCTAAGATTTGTAATGCTTGTGTCTGGTTAATTTTTGCCGTTATTCTACTGTTTGTTTCTCCTACTTCTCCAAATAATTTTTCTGCTTGCTGCCAACTTTTTAAGGCATTTTCACTTTGTCCTATTGATAGAAATAATTTTCCTTGAATCATTAGAGTTTTAGCCAGCAGTAACTTCTGATTTTTGTTTTGAATATTTAATCCTTGTAGTTGCAAACTTTCAGTAATTGCTTGTTTTGCTTCTTGCCATTTTCCAGTTTCCTGGTAAGCCAAAGATAAATTACCCAAAGTTACGGCTTGTTTTTGGGTTTGACCTTGTTGTTTATATTCTTGTACTGCTTTTTGTAAACGTTCTACTGCTTCCGCAAATTTTCCCGCATCATATAACACTTTTCCTTCATCAGTTTGATTCTTGATTACTTGATTTTCATTTTTTAAAGTTCTTGATTGGGGTAGGGATAATTTTGGTAAATTTGCAAAACTTGGTAAGACAAATCCAAAGATTAAATAACTTCCTAGCAATAATATCAACACAAATCTCCGCTTCACCTCAACTACCCCCCTCCCAATAAAATCCACACTCTGCTACTTTCTAACTACTATTAAACAGACATTTGGAGCCTTATTCAACATATCCTTAAAATCCGAAGTATAGCTTAAATCTGCATTTACAACCCGACGCAAAATATATTCACCAACACGAAGACTACCACCAAACCAGAGATTTTCGCGCTTCCAAGTATCCCCATTCATCGAATCACCAATTTGATACATAGTCAAATCGAAAATCCATTTAGGAATCGGGAATCCAAATACAAAAGGAATAATTTGGGCACTTTGTAACGCTGCATCATCAAATTTCATTTGATATCCAAACTTACTGATTTGAGCAGCACGCACCAATAACCATCCCGGAATCGAATTATGAAAAGTCCATTGCACCAAACCAGATACAGGTATAAACAAACTCATATTTTTTGAATCCCACTCGACATTATACATTGTCATACAGGTATCTGGAAGTGGATTTCCATCCATAAAAAATACACCTTTGAGGATATCAGGTAAACCAGTTTCTCGTACTGATATCATCCAAGTGGCAATATCATTAAGCTTTCTCTTTTCAATAGTTTCATTCATCAAGTTTTACCTTTTATATTGGACATTTGTATAGACGCTATCTAATCTTGCGTCTCTCTTGTATTGTTAAAATATCGAATACAGAGAGACGTGATATGTCTAGTCTATACAATACATGTATCGCATCTCCTTTGAGTTACGATCGCAGCGAAAATCCTTGTAAAACTAAATCATTTGGAGTCACAGCAGTCACTTTATCAAAATCCCATTTCACTGGAGTAGTTGAATTCCATTCATACTTTTTGAACAAATACAAACAGAATATTTGAATTAAACCAATCGATAAACTTTTCCCAGGACAAGCACGCTCGTGTTCTTTACCATTCCAAGATAAAATATCAGAAAAATCCCTTGTAGTGTCAAAATTATCTGGATTGTTGTATCGACGATGGTCACGATTAGCTGTAAAAACGGAACCAAGTAAACGTGTCCCTTTTTGAAAAGGACATTTACTACCACCAATTTCAATTTCACCTGATTCTCTAGCAAGTTGACTGACAAATCGTACTGGTGGATAAAGACGGGCAGTTTCTAAAATTGCAGTTTGAGTTAAGGTTAATTGTGCGATGGTCGTAGACCGCTCCTTTCGGAGCATCGCATTTCCATTTAATGGTTCGTTTCCATCCCAAGCTGTATTTATCTCCCTAATTACATCATTCCTCAATTCAGCATCTTGACACAAAACACCTATTACCGAACCTAATAATGCACTTGTACCAGCAGTTCCGGCAATATGAATCATATCGAACAAACTATTGGCAATCTGATGTGGGTTTAATCGGTATTGAGAACCTGTTTCTAAATAAGCTGCCCATTTTGATGATTGTTGATAGCGTTTGATTAAGTTTTTTCGATGTTTGATAATTGGAGCAGTTCGACTTGATAGTAATTTTTCACTGATAAAATTGGGAAATGATGCAAGTGGTAAACCTTTCACAAAGTTACTCGATGCAGTAATCTCTTCATCTGATAAAGAAATATTAAACACAACTTGGTGCAAAATCCGTATCATCATTCTTGGTAAATCATTGCCAATATGTAACTGTTTTTGTTTAGCAGCATCCGCAAGACATTGATTAACTAATTCCCCTAAAATATCACTTCTTTCTAATGGGTTGGGCAAAGCTTGCAAAAATAAAGCTCTAGCTCCTGTATGTTCATTACCATTCATTCCCAAACTCAGGGGATTATTCAGTAAGTAACTCGGAGCTAAAATTCTAATAATGCCTAAATCATTTCCTCTTAATTGCGGTTCTGTATGCATTAATTCCTTAACTTGGGAATGGGAAGAATGCATAACTGCTTGGTCTACCGCAAAATATTTGTCCCCAATATTATCCTTACGAATATACAAAAAATCTCGCCAATGTCTGAGGATAACAATTCCATCTGCATAGTAAAATACTAAACGTAATAACTTCCCAATTGGGCTGTTATTACCGACTTTAGCGAGGATATTCGCTAGCCATATTTGGCGTTTATGTCCATTGATTACTTGTTCTTTGAGTGCCATAGGATTTTAGATTTTAGATTTTGGATGTTGGATTTTGGATTTGTAGAGATGCGATATATCCAATCTCTGCATATTAAATTTTATCTTTTGCGAAAAATCATACAAACTAATTAATCACAACGCTATAAATACAGTGATTATTAGTAGGTTAGTTTATGTACAAATGCACCATAAACTAAAAGAAAATATAATCAGACATCTGATAATTTTTGTTGGATTTACTGTTAGCAAAACCCAACCAAATTTTTTCAAGTAATTTAAAATTCAAATGTTGATACTTTGGGGAATTCTCGAAGGAAGTAAATAAGTATAATTTGGACGATTTAAATTGCGTTGATTAATAATATCTTCAATTTCTTGAAGTTGTTTACGGAATTTTTGTAACAAAGATTGGACTTTCGTATCCGAGAACTGTGCTAGAGGATAATCACCTAGTTTATTGTAATAGGTAGAACCCAACAAATACAGTAAATTTATTTGTTTTTGTGCCATCTCCAAAGGTGGAAATAAACTTAGATAATCTTGTTCCGTAACTTCCGATTTCCCTAAAATTGATGCTGGAGCATAACCCGCTAATGGAACAATTCCCGCATAACTCATTATCTCCTTCTGGGGAAAATTGACCACCGCATGTTGAGCACTAGCTGTAAAAATAATTAACGCGATCGCATCAATTAAATATTCCCTGGTTTGAATACCTCCATTTTCTTCACCAAAATCCGGTATGCGTCCACCTTCAAATGCTTGTACTTCCACCGCCCATGCTTGTAAATTTACATCTTTTTGCACATCGATGTCTGTTCTGTAATAAATAGTTAAATAGTCAGAAACCCATTCACGAATCGCATTCCAAATCAATAAACCATCATCACGGTAAGGATAAACAGGTAAAAGGTTAGTATCATCAACACCACGTAACTTTAACTGTTTTGGTAACATGGCACTATTGAAACCATAGCTTTGTAACCCTCGCACTGCAAAAACACGGGAATTATCAATGGTTGCACCAAGTAACCAATCTACCCCTCCCCCTGCTGCAATTAAATTTCGTTGTGCTTCTTCATTAATGGCTAAAGTTCCCACAAAATGAGGACGTAATAATAGACTTAGGGGATGATTCGCTGGTAATTGACGGTGGGTTGCAATCACAAAAGCACCGACAAACAAATGGGTTCGTCCTAAATGACTCACAGCTTCATGATAATTCGCATCAGCAATGTGGACGACAGTTTTTGCGAACATCCAAGCATATTTACCCGAATTGGGGGTGACAATCGGATTCTCGCGGGGGTTTTGTCCACATTGAATTGCGATCGCAGATAACATCCGATTCTGTTCTTTCCCCCTGGGTACGGCAAACAATGCTAAAGGTGCATATAAATACTTTTGTGTTTTCGGATACGTACCGTTCACCGCACCATCTAAAATTTTGTAATCTGTTAAATAGAGTCTTCCTTCGCTTCCTGCTGCCACCAGAGAATCATCTTCACCCATCACATCTTGGTAATGGTCATTTGTAACGGGAAAATTTTCTCCTAAACTTGCTACCCGTTGAATCATCAAGGGATTATAACCAGCCACTTGCATATAAGCAAATACATCATCCTGCCCGAAACCATGTGCGATCGCAGGTAATTCCATTTGTGGGAATAATTTTTCATATTCCTTCAGGTTCTTGACATATCCCGTTGGTTGCCCCTCATACATCAGTTGGGTGACTTTATCCAAAGAATCCCTAAAGATGGAAAGTCCACTTTCTTTCAACGCAGAAAAAAACAAATTATCAAGTTCTCTAAAATCTCTCGATAATCCTTTCAGCAGGATTTGAGGAACAATTTGCAGCAACCGACCAATAACACTAACTTGGATGGGAATTGCTCCCTTCATCAAAGCTTCGAGGATAAAAAATTTGATATCATCCCGAACCGATGCAGAACCACGATTTCCACGATTGGTAATAATCGTATTCACAAATACTACTCGCAAATTCTGTGCCAATAAATAAAACCAATCTCTAGAAAACTCCTCCCCTTGCGGAAGTTTATCCAACATCGCTAAAGGAGGAATATGGGTGTAATTATATTGATATTTTTGTTTGACAACTTCTAAGCTATTGGAGTCTGGGAAACCTGTTGAATTACCTTTCGATGAAGCAGTCATAAATCCTCCTGTATATTTATTTAATGCTTCAAGCAGAACCGTCAAATTCCAGCTAAAACTTAGACATTACCCTATTTTTATTGTTTTTGACTCTTAATCGCTGTAGTTTTGTAGTTTTGTAGTTTTGTCGGTTGGGTGTCAGCGAGTGCGAAACCCAACATTAATTAAAATGATAATGTTGGGTTATTAATTATTATCTATTAACCACTAACCATTAACAGAACTTAATGACTAACATTCGTAAACTATTAAACGAACTAGCAAACCAAGAAAACCAACTACCACAAACTCAATTTATTGCCCCCTGTTTAAATGGGGGTAAAGTTCGCACAAAGATGTCGGGAATGATTTACACATTTACACCCAAACCGCGTAATTTTGAAGGATGGGGAATATTTCAACCTGTGGATATGCAAACAGCAGAAATTGTTGACGAAGCCAGTTTGCCGCAGATTGGTGAATATTTAAAGCATTTGCAACCTTTGAAATTGCGACTTGCCCACGTGTTGCAGAGACAAACTTGGCTAGCATATCCAGTGAATGAAGCTGATATGCAACAACGTTATGGTGTCTGTAAACCTTTAGCAATAAATTTGGTTAGCGACGGAACCAGATTTGATGTAATTGTCGCCCGAACCGACGGGATGACATGGTGGTTTGATGAATGCGATCGCGGTTCTGACCCATTTGTGGTACAAAAATTACAGGCAAATATCAAAAAGGCAATTTTACCCAAGCAATTGCATTTCAAAGGGATTACACCAGAAATGCGAACCGTTTATGATTTGGTTGCTCAAAAAGCTCAAGAATTTGATGGATTACACCAACAAAAACGCGATGAGAACCGTCTGCGTGAAGCATTAAAGCTTGGGGGTGGCGAATTACACGAATTTAGAGATAGAAAAGACCATTGGGTCATAGAATGGATTACTGGCGATGGAGAACACCACAACAGTGCTATTTCTAAAAGCGATTTGACTGTAATTAGTGCGGGTATTTGTCTCAGTGGAGAAGACAAAAAGTTTGATTTACAATCATTAGTCACCGTTGTCGAACAACGTGATAATGACTAATTCCCAATTCCCAATTCCCAATCCCCAATCCCCAATCCCCAATCCCCAATTCCCTACTTTAATAACTCTTCCACCTGATGCTGACTCCATAAAGTTCGATATAATCCCCCTTGCTGCAACAATTGGCTGTGAGTGCCAATCTGGACAACTTGTCCCTTATCCATAACAAAAATGCGATCGCAAGCAGCAGCAGCAGAAAGTTGATGAGTAATAAAAATTACGGTTTTCTTCCGTACTCCCCCAGCAAGATTAGTTAAAATCGCAGTCGCAGTTTGATTATCAACACTCGAAAGAGCATCATCCAAAATTAAAACTGGAGCATCAACAAGCATGGCACGAGCTAAAGCTGTACGCTGTCTCTGACCACCAGAAAGGGTAATTCCCCGTTCCCCCACAATGGTTTCATATCGTTCGGGAAAATTCATAATCTCCGGGTGAATTTGAGCAACCTTCGCAGCGTCTTCCACTTCTTGATATTCAGCTACTGGGTCACTGTAACGGATATTATTTTTAACAGTGGTACTAAATAAAAAACTATCTTGGGGAACATATGCGATCGCACTCCGCAAATCCTCTAAGCTAATTTTAGTAATATCTACCCCATCAAGGAATAATTGTCCCGGTGCAATATCTAAAAGTCGCGGCAACGAGTTTGCTAGGGTTGTTTTCCCCGAACCAATAGCCCCAACAATCGCAACAGTTTCTCCCGCTTCAATGGTAAAACTAATATCATCTAAAGCTGGTATTTTACTACCGGGATAGCTAAAACTGAACAGCTTGGCTTGAATTTCACCTTTGATTTGTTCCAAATTCAGATGGATGGCATCGGGAAGGTTGGCAATTTTGGGTTTGGTAGAAAGAATTGCTTCAATTCGGTCAATACTCACTTCCCCACGTTGATAAGCAGTAATTGTAAATCCTAATAATGCAGTCGGAAACACCAACCTTTCCACATAGATTAAAAGGGTGACAAAGTTACCAACCGTTAAACTACCCGCAGTAATCCGACTTGCACCCAACCAAATAATAATTAGCGAACTCACACTCGCTAAACCACCAATGAGCGGAAATAAAGTATTTCGACTTGTGGCAAGTTTTAGATTTGCAGTCAGTAAATTCTTATTTTTTTGAGCAAACGCATGACGTTCGTTTTCCTCTTGAGCGTAAATTTTTATTAAAGAAATACCACTGACATCTTCTTGGATTAATTCGCTGATATCGGAGAGTTTTTGTTGAACTTTTGCTTGTTCATTGCGAAGTTTGTCGCTGTACAAATGCACAAGCAGAAACATTAGAGGGTATATGGACAGCGATGCCAAAGTTAAATCCACACTAATACTCAGCATCACTGGTAAAGTCAGCATGTAAGCAAATACAGTATTCGCCAAACTTAACACCGCAAAACCTAACAAGCGGCGAATATTATCAACATCACTTGTAGCCCGACTAATTAAATCCCCTGCCGTATTCGTCGCAAAATAAGCAGGTTCTAATGTCAGCAAATGCTCAAAAATAGTTTGCTTCAGGTCAAATTCTACCTGACGACCGACACCAAATAACCAAATCCGTGAAGCCATGCGAATTAACCACATTGCCGAGGTTAAAAGCGCAATTGGGATAACATAATTTACCACTTGGCTCATCGTAAATTGGATTGAGAGCCTGTCAACCGCAGAACGTATTAATAGCGGGATGTAAACACCCAACCCATTTACAGTTAACAAAGCAATAACACCTAAAGTTGCCTCACGCCAATGCGGAAGCAGGTAAGCACCCAGTTTTGCCAGTCTTCTTGATGTTGCCATTACAGCAGTTTCGCTACTTTTTCTGTGGTTGTAGTACAGATTGTAATGGATATTGCAATTATTACCGACTGCCAATGGTAAATCTCCCTCAAATAAAATAAGCCACGAAGGCGTGGCTTTAAGTAAAATATAATATTCTAGTGCGATCGCTCTATAAACTACCGACCGCGTAAGAAAATAAACACTTGATTGAGATAAGCTTCCCAAGCAGTAGTGGTTTGCGACAAAGTTTGTGCATTTGGAACAAAATCTTCCAGCGCTACCCTTCCACGTCTGGAAACATCGGCAGGTGTTGACTGCATGAAAAAAGTGGGAACATCGCTGCGGACAGTACCGAGAGATATCCCCACAGCATCCCCAGGATTCGTTAATGCGACTAAAGTTTGCTTTGGTTGCCCTTCTGGAAGTATGGCAGCTAGACGGGGATTAACCAAGAAGTAAGCGAATGCTGGAGTACTGGCTATTAACAAGATTGTTAAAGCCCAACCCACCATAAATCCACCTGGTTTTTCAATCCCCCCTGCCTTCATCCTTTGGGCAGCAACAATCATGAGTAAAATTGCTGCTCCCAGGGGTTTTAATGGGAATGAGACAAATTGCCATATCGGAGAAACAACTGTTCCACTACCACCAGGGTTAAAGAATGACAGCAGTAGAACAATTAATAACACTGCTAAAAATAGTCGTCCAACAAAATTTCCCGAAGGATAAAACTTCTGGAACACCGAAAAAATGATAGTACCGAGAAGCAGCCACAGTAGTACCCGGCTTAACATTACAAACATAAGATTCTCTCTCAAATCTGCTATCGCGGTCAGCCAATAGGTTTTGGGCAGTTGATTTATATCACCGTCAAATTGTAATAGGACTTATACATGACTGCAAATACTCCTCACACCCACTCACAAAGACTACCATCGTAGTGATTTTAGAGCATATTCTCTAACTTCGCCCGTATTTTGTAATTTTCTCGTTCGGTATTTTCTATTAAGTAAATTAGATTAATGGAAGTGTCATCAACATAAAAGGAAAAACTATGTCGTCTGGAAAGCCTACTATTCTTGTTACGGGAGGGGCTGGATACATTGGCTCCCATACAGTACTTGCCTTGAAAAAAGCTGGTTATGAGGTGGTAATACTTGATAACCTGGTGTACGGTCATCGGGACTTGGTTGAGCAGGTTTTAAGGGTGGAGTTGGTAGTGGGGGACACTAATGACCGGGCTTTACTTGATCGGCTTTTTACCAGTAAGAAATTTGCTGCTGTGATGCATTTTTCGGCATACGCATACGTAGGGGAATCGGTGACTGACCCGGCAAAATATTACCGCAACAATGTCATCGGTACGCTAACTTTGTTGGAGGCTATGGAGGCTGTATCAATTAAGAATTTTGTATTTTCGTCAACTTGTGCAACTTACGGGGTTCCCAATCAAGTACCGATTCCTGAAGACCATCCCCAAAACCCAATTAATCCCTATGGTGCGACTAAGTTGATGGTGGAACGAATTCTGGCTGATTTTGATGTTGCTTATGGTTTGAAGTCGGTGCGTTTCCGCTATTTTAATGCCGCAGGTGCTGACCCTGATGGGAATCTGGGGGAAGACCATAACCCGGAAACCCATTTGATTCCTTTGGTGTTGCAAACTGCTTTAGGTAAGCGCGAATCGGTTTCGATTTTTGGTACTGATTATCCTACTGCTGATGGGACTTGTATTCGCGATTATATTCACGTTAGCGATTTGGCTGATGCTCACGTTTTGGGGTTGGAGTATTTGTTAAAGGGTAAGGATAGCGCTGTTTTTAATTTGGGTAATGGCAATGGTTTTTCCGTCAGGGAAGTAATTGATACGGCAATAAAGATTACTGGGAAGCAAATCAAGGTGGTTGAGTGCGATCGCAGGGCTGGTGATCCTCCTGCTTTGATTGGTAGCGGGGAAAAAGCTCGACAGGTTTTAGGTTGGAAACCTCAATATGCTGACCTCGAAAATATCTTGAGTCATGCTTGGTCGTGGCATCAAAAAAGACATGCTCAATGAATTCATCTAGTTTAGGAGGGTGAACTAATAAAAATAATAAGAGGGCGAACAGCCGTTCGCTCCTACGATATCTTTATATTCTTTTTGGTTATTGTATTTTTTTGTTAAAAAAGTTTATTTATTTGGAATTAATGGTATTATGCTGTTATGTCTTAAAACTATTTTTAATATAATGGGATGTAAGGTCTTGTAAAAATTTCGCTTTTATTCCCATTATGAAAAATTCAATAAATTAACATTATCAGAAAATCCGAAAAAAATCAATACCCTTTTCTTCTTTTTATCCCATATCAATATTTAAATTTAAAAATTCGATTAATTGCGTTTAAACGACTTTAAAGCTCCTGCTAAAACCCCTCCAAGAAATAATATAGAAACCACAACTAGAGTGGTTTGTGAAAATGGTGAAGTATTGCTTTTTTGATTGTTTTGGTTAACTTGTAACTTTGCGGAAGAAGTACCAGCAGCAACAGTGATTTCAAACTTCAATTCAAAGGGTTTAAAATCATTCGCTTTGACAGGTTTACCAGTTAGCGTTAACAAATAAGCACCAGGTTGAGGAAATGTCACATCCGCACCTGGAATACCCCGATACTTTTCCGCAATAATAGGTTTTAAACTTGGTTTGAATAATGCATTTTCACCAGGTTGGGAATACACCACAAGCTGACAGTTACATTCAGCCAAAGGAATTGCTTTTCCACCCTTACGAGTCAAGGCAAACCAAGCTTGTGCGGGTTCCCCAGCGCGGGGATTATCATTTGGTTCAATGTGCAGCGTCGCACCAACATCTTCAGAAATTTTGACTTTGTGGGCAAATACGGGAGAAGTAAAAAAGAGTAAAATCAGTAAAGGTAAACATTTATTTTTCATTATTAATTTCAAACAAAACACATTTATCGTGAATACAGCAGATTGGAATTACATTAGGTACGGTCAAATAGTCCACAAGCCATATACAAAGCTGTTTTACTCCTGACTTTTATACTTCTGAATTCTGTACTCCTGACTTTTATACTCCTGAATTCTGTACTCCTGACTTTTATACTCCTAAATTCTGTACTCCTGACTTTTATACTCCTGAATTCTGTACTCCTGAATTCTGACTTCTGCTGTATTATTTGTATTGAGGATTTCGGAAGCGCAATAAAAGAACACCAACAATCACCATCCCCAATAAAATTGTCGCAAATTGATGCCACCAATTAGTTTGCAGCGCACCCAAATAATGGGAACCAATGACAACAGCGTGAATAGCGGTAAAAATTAAAGCTGGAACCCCTAACAAATGAATTTTTCGCCAATACTTACCCAAATATTTTTGCATCGAATCAAAACTAGTAAGTGCAGCAGGAGTCATTAACATCAACGCGATCGCACCAGTAGCCATTCCCCATTGAAACTGTGGAGGTAGAAACCAAAAAGCTTGTAAATTCCATTGTAATGAATGCTCCAGCATGTGAAAAGTATGTGCGATCGCAAGTACATAAGCACCTACACCCAAAGCACGACGATAACGTAAAGGTGCAGCATAAAAATCACTGATGGGACGGGCAATCAAAGCTAAAATTAAGCAAAATAATCCTGCATGACCCGTATAATCCACCATTGTGTCACCAGTCCGCAACAAGGCAATAGCTCCAATTACCAGTGTCACCCATCCACCCAAACGAAACAACTGGCTACGTCTATCTTTGCTGAGAAAAGAAGTCGATACACCAACCCCCAACATCATTGGTAAGGTTCCCAATCCAAAAGCTAGCATTGTCACCGCACCTTTGAATAAATCCCCAGTTTCCGCAGCTTTGATTTGAGCAGCATATAAAAATCCACAAGGCATTAAACCCCATGTAATTCCTAGTAAAAAAGGTGTCCACCATTGAGATTTTAAGGAGAGTTTGACCATCCCCATATTCAAATTGTTATGCAAATTACTTTGTAATAACGGGTGTAAAAAAGGTACACGAGGTAATAACTCAGGATTAATTTGTCGCAAGCCAAACCAAATCAACAATAAACCCGTAAAAATTGCCATCCAACGACGCAACTCACTACCTACACCAGCCATTTGCCCACTAGCGAGTAATACGGAACCGATTGCCCCAATTGCAGCACCAACTAGGGCATAGCTGAGGAGTCTACCGATATTTAATAATAAATGAAATTGTAATTGCTGCTGCCAGTTTTGTTGATTCGGGTTTGGTTTATTTTGCGACAAAGAAAAAGCTACACTTAAAGGACCACACATACCAACACAGTGTCCAAAGCTTCCTAAGAATCCCAGTGTAGTTATTAGCCAAAAATCAAGCATATTATAATTGAGAATTGGGAATTGGGAATAGCGACACAGTTCGCGATCGCAGTCTACAATAATGATTGAAAAGTTTATATATAGCCTTTATTTTTACTGTTTACTGTTGCCAAATTACACTAAGTAATTAAAATTATTAGGTATTTTGAAATACATAATTTTTAAAATATCTATAATTGTGAAATATTTATATAAATATTAATGGAACTTTAAGGTATTTTCTTGGTTCTGTCAAAAGACAATGTGTAAAAGTTATAGTGACTTATTGCGAAACTTAGAGAGTTTAGCTCAGAGTGGTTTACATGAAAAAGTGGATTTGGTTACTTGTATTAATTTTCGCTGCATTGTGTGTCGTGGGTAGTAAAAGTTTTCTCGAACAGCGATACCAGACATCGCAACCTGTTATCGCTCCAATCCGAATTGAAAACCCGACAAATTCTTCTTCGACACAGCAAAAATTAGAAGCTGTGGTAAGCTCCCCACAAGTTTCCCGTGAGCGGTTATTAACCCATATCCAAAAATTGAATTTCCAACGTTACACAGATGCCGAACGTCTTCGTTCTCGGAACTATATTACCAGCGAATTGAAAAAATACGGCTTCAAACCAAAACAACAATCCTTTAACGATGGTGTTAATATTATTGCCGAACGTCCGGGAAGCGATCGCAATGCTGGAGCGATTTTAGTTGGAGCGCATTATGACACGGTTTTTCAGTCTCCTGGAGCTGATGATAATGGTACTGGTGTTGCAGTTGTCCTGGAGATTGCCCGTCTTTTCGGTTTGGAATCAACACCACGTACTCTCAAATTAGCTTTATTTGATAAAGAAGAAGCTGGATTAATCGGAAGTCAAGCATTTGCAACTAAAAAAAACCATGTGAAGGATTTACGTGGGGCTATTATTATGGATATGGTCGGCTATGCTTGCTATAATCCCGGTTGTCAGGATTACCCAACTGGTTTACCAATTAAACCACCTAGTGATAAAGGGGATTTTATTGCGGTAATTGGGGATACTGAGCATTTACCACTTTTAAATTCATTCCAAATTTCGACTTCCCAACAGGATAATTTACCTGCTGTACTTACGGTTCCCATCCCACTAAAAGGGTTATTAACTCCCGATACTCTTCGCAGCGATCATGCACCTTTTTGGTATCAAGGTATAGGTGCAGTTCTTGTCACTGATACTGCTAATTTACGCACTCCTCACTATCATCAACCTAGTGATAAACCAAATAATATTGATAATAATTTCTTTACTGGTGTAGCACAAATTATAGTTAATGCTACCGATGGATTATTAAAAAGTAATTCTAGTTTGATTACACCAGTATCAACAAATTCTCTTTGAGATTATAATTACATCTAAATAACTCAATAATTAATCCATATTATCTTCTCTTAGAAGTTTCTCCAGAAAAATTTTCCGCAATATTGCTAATGCTCGTGAACCCCTCTTCCGCAATGTTGCTTCTGAGATATAAATATTTTCTTCTGCCAATTTCCTGACGATATCTTGCCATGAAAGTTGTTGGTAAAAACGTAACATTACTAATCGCCTATCATCTGAATCTAACGCTTGTAATGCCTGATTTAGATACACATACAGTTCCCCGTCATCTACTTCCTGGTAATTCTGTTCGTTACTTAAAATCAGTTCCAAATCTAATTTGGGACTGTCGATAATTCGATATTTATTTTGCTCCCGACTTAACTCATTAATAATATTTAATCCAGTTTTACGCAACCAAGGAACAAGGTTATAAATTGTCTTATTCGATTTGACTGCTTTATCTAAACGTGATATGGCATCATTAAGAATGTCATCTGGTTCATATTTTCCTAGTAATCCATATTGTCGCAGACGCAAGCGATAAAAATGACGTAAAAGTGTCAGATATTTTTTATCTTTTAACTCTGGAAAACGCTCTTCGAGAGATTCCGCTTTGAGAGACTCTACTTGTGTCATAGTCTAGATTCCAGCTGATAGTTAATTGATAACAATAAATGCCAAAATACTACTTTGCTTGGGTTTGATATCTATAACTTCGTTTAGTTGCAACAGTACTTTTGTCATCCTATGTTACCAATTTATGATTTCTCCCTTGATATGTGACATTTGTTTTTGTGAAGTAAATAATATTTCTTCTACTAGTGCTAATTGACACTCTTTGCCTCCTAGTTAATTCAACTCTAGGAGGCGAATAGCTATTATACTTACAAAGTAAATCACTTTACATGCGGAATTGAAATCTCCAACTATTGCAACAAACTTACATCTAAATACATCCTTTGTAACGATGAATGACTCGCTTTTGGCTGTTTAGCCATGACAAATAGTTTACCTCAACGGTTTTAAATTCTTATTAAGATAAGATAATTTACCTTTACTTTAGGTCGAGGATTGTGTCTAAATATTTAGAATATCGCTCAGACTTTTTGAGTTTTTTTAAATCTAAAGCTTCTAAATTTAGCACAGATGCTTGTTCGGTAAATTCCAAGTTTTCAACTAGTGTAGTATCAATCCAACTTATCCATTCATCTAGTTGATTATCGATTTGTGCAAGTTCTAAAATAGCAAACATTCGCTTAGTTTCAATTTCATTAAGTGATGGTAGCGAAGAGAGACGAATATACTCTTTGATTAACCACAAAAGAGTGTCATCTATATCTTGTTCTTCTTCCCTTTGTACATCTTCATCATCTGTAAATTTTAATAATATGTTCATGATTAGTGCTTTTTCTAGTTGCAAGTCTTGGTTCAAATACTTGAATACTGCGAACGTGTCAAATTTTTCTATTTCTAATTTTGCCAACAATGTTGTTGATGGTTCTGATTGGTTGTTTTCTGTTTGTTGATGATATTTTGCTAAATTTTGGTTTTCTTCTATAAATAAAAGATGCCAAATTGTTTCCAACTTTACAAAAATTTTGTCTAATTGATGTTCTGTCAAATTACTGCCAGTAACTCGCTTTAGCCAAGGAACTATGTTTTGTTTTCCCTTGAATTTATCTAACTGAGGTGAGAGCGATACTCCTAAACCCTTCGGGCAGGCTTTGCCAACGGAGTCACTTCGCGATCGCGTAATTTCTTCACACATTTGAGATAACTATTACATAACTCTTCGTTTGTTAATGATTTTATGCATGGAGATGTGACCTAAATTTTATATAAAGTTTATTCAAAGTAAAAATAAATTTCTATTGAAGGAGTCAAAAGCAAATTTATTAAACATGATTAGAGAACAAAGGTATTCGATAAGGATTATAAATCTCTAATATTAAGTAAAAAATCTAATTGACTTGAAATATTTTCACAGCTTTTCCCAAAAAATATTTATGTCAATCTCAAAACTAATTTTCTCTAAGTATAAATACTATTTAAATTGATATTGTTAAGGTTCTATGAATTTAGTCTTTAATGTTGTATTTTTATATAGCAAATATTTCCAGAATATGAGCGGTAGGAAAAAGTAGTATTTTAGATATTTGATTTTAAAGGCAAAGGAGAAAAGAATAATATAAAAATATATATATTTGTTTAGTTGATTAAGTGGAATTTTCACAGAATTGGGATATTCTCCCAGCAAATACCATTTAGTAATTAAAAATAATGAAGAGTTATCCCGCAGCAATCCATAATCAGATTGTTAATACTCCCTTTGGCTTCTGTAATAACCCCAAGCAAACAAGGTATGATCTAACCCAGCACTAAAATTAGCCACCAACTTTAGCCATAATTTTTCAGACTGATGCCAGAAACTCTTCTTAATCCCCCCACTGTTAAACCTCAAATTCCTCATTTTTCTTCCGGTCCATGCGCGAAAAGACCAGGTTGGTCTGTATCTAATTTGTCTGATGCCTGCGTAGGTCGCTCGCACCGTTCGGCGGCTGGAAAGGCAAAATTGATAGAAGTTATTGAACTGTCTAAAAAAATTCTGGGTATACCCGCAAACTACCGTTTGGGAATAGTTCCAGCTTCCGATACTGGGGCTGTGGAAATGGCGATGTGGTCCCTACTCGGTAAGCTACCCGTTGATATCTTGGCATGGGAAAGCTTTGGTCAAGAATGGGTGACAGATGTTACTAGCGAGTTGAAACTGTCCGATGTTAACTTGATGAAAGCAGGTTATGGTGCTTTACCTGACCTCAACCAAGTTGATTTTAGCCATGATGTTGTCTTTTTGTGGAATGGAACCACTTCCGGGGTACGAGTTCCCAATGGTGATTGGATTCCAGATAACCGGGAAGGTTTAACGATTTGCGATGGGACTTCAGCAGTGTTCGCAATGGATGTACCTTGGGAAAAGCTTGATGTTGTCACCTATTCATGGCAAAAGGTGCTTGGTGGAGAAGCTCAACACGGTGTTGTTGTACTGTCTCCCCGTGCTGTGGAGCGTTTGGAAACCTATCAACCTCCTCGTCCTTTGCCAAAGTTATTCCGGATGACGAGTAAAGGTAAGCTTATCGAAGGGATTTTCAAAGGTGACACGATTAATACTCCGTCGATGTTGTGTGTTGAAGATGCTTTGGATGGGTTGAAATGGGCAGAAAGTATTGGTGGACTTGCGGGATTAATTAACCGTAGTGAAGCTAATTTGGCAGCATTAGTAAAATGGGTTGAAAAGAGTGATTGGGCTGCGTTTTTGGCAGAATCTACGGAAACCCGCTCTTGTACTTCGATTTGTTTGAAGATTGTTGATGGGTGGTTTGTGGGTTTGAGTTCGGATAAACAAGCTGATTTTGCCAAGAAATTAGCAAAGTTGCTGGAAAAGCAGGATGTTGCTTTTGATATTGCTGCTTATCGTTCTGCTCCTCCGGGTTTGCGGATTTGGGGTGGTGCAACGGTGGAAACGGCTGATATTGAAGCGTTGCTTCCTTGGTTAGATTGGGCTTTTGCTTGTGTGAAGGATGAAATGAGATGAAATAAAATATAATATGTTTCGATCGCGCAGAGAAGAGCAGAAAAGATAAGAAGATTGGGTGTTGCTTGTCTCTAGATTTTTTTATGCTGTTTGCGCGATCGCTCTTTGGGGAAAACTTTTTCGTTTACTGATTATTAGGTTGTAAAAAAATTACCTTAACAGGGGTAATTCTACCAATTTCATTGTGATTAGTAAAAATACTGTGCCTACCGCACCTATCATTTTATTTTTTGGCTCTAAACTATCAGAAGCTATCTCAAGCCCTGATTATACAGTTCGAGAACCTTTTGCCAAGCATCAATTGCAGCTTCTCTATTTAAACTTGGATGCTGGGCAAAAAATGGGTACTTGTCGATGAAAAATCCACCGAAAAAACCATGTACTGCATCGTATCGAAATACACGATGATTGATTTGATGTTTCTGTAACTCTGCCTCAATTTTTTGATTTTCTTCCTGGGAAACGAATATATCTCTCGTAGCAAAAAAAGCATAAATAGTACCTTTGATTTTCTTTGTTCGATTCAATGTTGGTATTTCTTCTCCATAAGAACTCGTGGTAATTCCACCACCATAAAATGAAGCTGTAGCTTTAATATCGGGTAAAGTTGCAGCCATATAAGCTACATGACCACCAAAACAAAAACCAATACAGCCAATAGAATCATTTTTTACATTTGGTAAAGTTTTGAGATAGGTAATTGTCGCGTGAATATCGCTAAATATTTCCCAATATTTTACTTGTTGATAGTATTCCAAACCAAGTTGATAAGCTTCTGGACTATAGCCAATATCTTTTTCGCTAAATCCAAATTCAAACCGGGGGCAATACGTTGATACATCGCAGGTGCTATAGCTACGTATCCCTGTTGTGCAATTAATTCGGTAATATCTCGAATATTTTCATTTACCCCAAATATTTCTTGGAAAACAATAACTGCACCAAAGATTCCTTTTTTTGCTGGTTGTGCGAGGTAAGCATCAATGAGTAAATCATTATTAGGTATTTTGACTTTTGCTGTACTAATTTCAATATTTTTCATTTGTATGTTTCCACCTTTTATCGCTGCACTTTTTAATCCTGCCCATAGCTTAGAAAATTTACAGTTGCTGAATCTAGAAAAAAATTGCGGTTTCTTATTAAATTATTGCGATCGCTCTCGCAATAATTGTTTTGGCGTAACACCAACAATTCGTTTAAAATATTGAGTCAGATGACTTTGGTCACAAAAACCAACCCTGACGGCAATCTCAGCAATACTAAGTTCGCTGTGGTGCAATAAAAACTTTGCTTTTTCAATCCGACGCAGCAAGATATACTGATGAGGTGTGACACCCATACTTTGTTTAAATAAACGTAAAAAGTGATAGGGGCTAATTTGTGCGATCGCAGCAAGCTCAATTAAGTTTAAATCTTGATGTAGATGTTCATTAATATACTCTTTCACCTGTTGCAATTTGAGAGTAGATAATCCATCTCCATAGCTAGAAAGTTTGGGTTTTATAGTGCAATATTTCCGTAATAGATGAATTGCTAATGTTGTTTTTAGGCTATCAATTAGTAAATTTCCACCGATTTGATTCAACTCTAATTCATCTCTCAAGGTTGAGAAAATACCCTGTATCAGTAAGTCTTGCTCGGACATAAACCGAGGAATTAATTGAATGCGATCGCCATCGATAAAATCTTCACCGACTTGTTTGAGAAGTGCAGGTTCAATTGCTAAAATCGTAAACTCCGATTCCACATTCCAATTGCAGCGATGGGAAATGCCAGCAGGGATAATTGCAATGTCTCCCAGTTCCCGTCTTTCTTCGCTACAAGTTCCATCTAGCCATCTTTCCCCCACTGAGTTACCAACTTGACCATAAGCAATAGTGTGCCATGTATGTTGATGTTCGACTACTTCAAAGGCAGGTTGGTGGTGGTGTTCAAAATGGATATTGTTCCAACAACCAAAGCTAGAAAGGGTAGGGGGATTAGGTACAAACCCATTTGATGCATGTTCTTGGCTGTAATCCAGAAGTTGGGGATTTGGTTTTTGTATTTTCATCGTTACCTAACTCCACAAATTTTAAACGCGATCGCAATTAATCTTTAGACGAGGCTATCGCATTTTCAAATCCCGTGCGATATTCCTCCGGCATTAAGCTCCGTTTACGACGTTACATATCGAGATGCGATCGCTGATTTTGAGATGGCAAACAGTATGTTTTCTAACGAGGTTTTTTGGATGGAATGGAGTCAGGTAATTTATATCCTGGAGCGCGAAAATCAAAAGAGCGAGGTGTTTCTTTATCAGTCGGTTTGCGGTAATTTCGAGCATTCTTTGGTTGTTTTTTTAATCGAGCATTCTGTCGATGCTTTGGTGTACGTTTGGGACGTTTCCTGGTACGGTGGTTGGATGAACGATTGTAGGGAAACTCTTTGAAAATACTAGGACGAGGATTGGTTTGTGCTAATACTGGGATACTAATTAAAAAGCTGATATTAGTGGCTACTGCTAAAACAGCTAACTGTTTGAGCAAAGTTATGCGGTTGAATAAATTCATGGCTAACTTAACCTTGATTGGTGCATTGCAATTAATCGTAATTCATTACAGCTTAAATAAAGCACAAAGAAAAAGATTTGAGCGAAGAAAAATCAGTATGTAATGTCCATGCTTTCACTTTCATCTCAATTGCAGCCAAGAAATACTAATAAACAGAACTGCAAACAACGAATGTACAATAATTACTAGTATATTTGTAATGCTATAAACAGAACTATAAATTTGAGAAAAGGCTGCTAAAGTATGGAAAATAGATAAAGCGATTAATCCTGGTTTCAGTGCGTTTTTATCGGTCAATTCCAACATTAAAAAACTCAAAGTCCCCAAAGCCAAAGCACCGCATCCAATTATCCGTAGTAAAGAAATCGATAAGGCGTTATCTTTTATAAGTAGAGTCGGAGATAACAAAAATATCAGACCGATTCCTATTTCAAAAATAGTATTACTAATTAATAATATCCGCATAAATATAACTTAGGGATTTGGATTAAGTAAAGTGAATTAAGTAAAGTTCGCTCACTTTTGCTACTGTTAGCATAGCGTAACGTACCATTCTAAGTTACATCAGAAATGTAGATTTTTAAATTTTCCTTCCTCAACATTAAAAAACAGTCACAAAATTATTGAAAATCAAGCGATCGCAATTTTATTATTTTGGTTAATTAAACAACAATTTATATTAAGTTTTACTTATGAAGTAGTGTAGCTAAAACCAATTTATGCTTACAATCAACAAATTAGAATCATTACAGACAACAATGTACTAAAATCATGAATCAATTTACATCAACTTTGTTGTTAGCAGGTTTTTTTGTATCGAATTCACTTGTATCTTCGTCATCACTGGCAGCTACTCCGGGAATTGATTTATTAAAAGAAAATACAATCAAATCTTTCCTACAAAAAGCAAACAATCCCACAACATCACTACACAAAAAATTAGTGGAACTCAATCTCACAGATGGCAGGAATAGTAACGGAATATTTCCCAAAACATTAACTATAAAAGATATTCAAGCTATTTTGATTACTGGACAAGACCAATTTGGAAGTTATTGTTCTGCCCTTCCCGGTAAAGCTACACACTTTCAATGTTCTAATGGTGTTTCCGAAACTTACTTAATTTTGATTCCATCTAAAATTGGTGTTCACAAAGCTGTGGAATATCAAAAATTTCAATTTATTGTGGAAGCGTCAAAAAAAAGTCGATTGGAAAAAGGACGAAAAGGATAAAGAATATGACCGTAAAGAGTCAATTAAAATTAGCGAACCAATTCAAATATCGATTGAAAAAATAGTTTCAGATAAGTAGATTTTCTCACGATTAAACTTAATTTGAAGCGGCAAAATCATCTGCATTTTTAGCATATAATACCAATTTGAAAAAAGAATGCGACAGATGTATTTTGTAGAGACGCAAAGTTTGCGCGATATATCGCGTCTTCTATTCTGGATGTGTTGCAAAGATTTTTGGAATCGGTATAAATAAATTCATAAATGTAGTATATACTCATAGTTATCAACTAGAAAATTAAGTTACCGGATAGAATTTTATATCCAGTAACTTTGTTTAATCCATTTGATTACGATGAAGTTTTATATACAAAAGTTTTATTCTTATGTATTAGTAAAATATCAACTGTGAGATATTAAGGCTCTACTCCTTCATCAATCCAAACATCAATTGCTGTTTTTAGCTCCGATTCAATTATTGTAGAACATTCTTTTTCATTAATAATTGTTTTGAATACCGCTCTTTTGCCGTGACCAATTTTTTCTATTAGGTATCCACGATGTACATTATTTTTAGGTTTAATCATTTCGATCTCAATCTAATTTTATTTACTATTTTAACAAAATATTTCTTGTGATGTTTAATAATCGTCAAGCTTGGTGTGGTGAATCCACGATTGCGATCGCTTTATCTTTCCTCGACAATTCAGGGAATTATGTTGATGTATTCAACTTATCCCGAAACCTTTCCCCTGAATGAAGTTAAGGAGATTGCGATCGCGGAGTTTTGTTCGTAATTTTACTCGCAGCAAAAACAGTCCGAATTCACGCAACTGGCACATTGAAATTTTTAAACAGTTACTAAATTATCTAACTGCAATTGGCATTGGTGGAAGATAAAATTTACAACAGCGAATAATTTATCTAATTCCTGAATGGTATAAAAAGTAATATTTCTAGTAAAAATTTCCCTTTCTAGCTTACCAAATTGCCAGCGATCGCCGTTAGAGACAATACCAAAAATAGTGATTGGATATTCATTATTTAATCTTTGTGCGGCTATCATTTCTGCCAAACATTGTGCCCAACCACCTGCAAAATCATCTTGCTTTGCTTCGACTAAAATAAAGTAGGGTTTATCAAAAACTACTTTTCCTAATGGAGAACGTCTCGCTAATATATATTCGGGATAACCTGACAGTTTTTCATCATAGTTAAAAGATTGGTGGCTCCATAAAGTAAATTTCCTACTGTAGCACTTCCAAACTTCCTTGATAACCGGATAAATCAAATTTTCGCAAATAGCAAACTCTGAGTTATTGACAACTCCTTCCCGCATTACTGTTTCTAAATCTTCGCGAAAGTAATCAGATATGTCGAAAGGAGCTTCAGTAATAAAATTGGCTTCGTTATAAGTAACCTGATATTCTTTGAGAACTTCACTCACTGTTTTAAAATTACTGAAAGCCATGTTTACCTCGGAAAGTATCTGTTTTTCTCTACTTCAACAGGATTTATTTAGTATCTTGGCGTTTTCCCAACAATAGCACGGGAGAAGCATTCGCGCAGGTTTAACGTATCTTTCTATGCTTTGTCGAGAGATAAAAAACCAGCTTTTTTTCAATATAAATACTTAATTCGCCTATTTACAGTCATATAAATTACTGGATAGTTGCGGATTTTGTGCGATCGCTCATAAGAAGACACCAATAAATAATTCTAAATTTGCACACCGAGATTTAGTCAATAAATTTGGGCATTATAGGCAAAGAACTAGGAAATGCGATCGCTCCTGTCAAGAAACAATGCAACGGGATGACAAAATGATTAGTTCTAATGTACCATAAATTAGCATTTTGCAAGAAATTTCCCTTGCTTCGAGGTAATGTCCATGCAATTAATCCAACGAACCACCCTACTCTACCAGGATGAAAAATCCGACAAAGTTTACGAAGTCGATCTCGTTCAGATTGGGACGGATGCTGGTGGTGCAGCATTGTATGTCGTCAATTTTCGTTATGGGAAGCGAGGAAAGAATCTGCGGGAAGGTTCGGAAACTGCGGATGCTGTACCCGAAGTAGAAGCAAGAAGGGTGTGCGATCGCTTAATTGCCAGTAAGACGCGCAAGGGGTATCGGGATGTTACCGGGCAGGATTTATCCAAATTGGAACCGGGAATGGTGAGCGTGACGATTGCAGAGGTATCTAAAGGGGAAATTGACCCGGAAGCTAGGAAACAGGTGATATTAGAGCGGTTGCAAGCTGGGATTGGTGGGGAAAGTCCAGTTGAGAAGAAAGAGAAGAAAACCAAGAAAAAAAAGAAACCTTGGTCGCTCGATCGGGTAATATGGCGTGCGGGAGAATTGGGAATAGGGGAAGCTGCACCGTTATTAATGCAATTGCTAACATCAGAACCGATGCGTCGTTACTGTGTGGTTTGGGCTGTGGGGAATTGTGGAGATACAAGTGTTGTACCGCAATTGGAAGGGATTTATCGGGATACGAAGGAAGCGGAACACGTCAGACGAATTGCGTTGGAAGCCATTTTAAAACTTAGTAATCCGAGTCGGAAAGCGGAACTACAAGTCGAATTAATCGAAACCCTAGCGCAAGAATTAAAAAATCCGATTCTTCAGGGAAACACCAAAGAACTGGGAATCGCCTTACAAAACCTGTTCGATACGGGACATGCGCTAGATTTTGTTGCTCTCGATCGCTTGTATCAAATCGATAATGAAATTACCCGTCCAGTATTGCTGGAAGTTTTGCGTACTGCACCCTTTGAACCCCATTATTTCCAACGGATTCGTCATATTTTTAAAGCTGCCGAATATCGTCACGATGCCGAAGTATTTGGGATTTTGGCACGACGATTTGAAAGGGAAGATGGAATGTATGGTCGAGCGAGTTATGGTGACAGTATCCGCGTTCGCGAACGCTGGATTTCTCGTTATGATTACAGCAGCTACAATTATGAAACTAGAAGTTACCAAGAAAATCCTGAATTTATCGAAATTATGGAGACTTTGCACGGAGCAAATTCTTCCTTAGCTTACAGTGAGAAAACGAAAAGTTACTTACAACGGCGAATTTGGCGGAGTTTGAAAACTTTGGCAGATTTGGAGCGGGAAGAATACGTGCAGTTAGCAACATCTGTACTTTTAGAATACAACGATACTGATGCCGAAGCTCCACGAAATGGGAAGTTCTATCGCTGGGATACAAGAACTTGGCAACGGTACGAAGTTAGTAGTACCGACTGGGATAGGTTTGCAGCACACTTGACTTTGAATCAAATTTTATACCGCAACAGTCCCCGCTACGAATGGAAGCGAAATCGTCGCGCTTGGTCATGCAAGGGAAATTACAAACCCGGTGACGCAGTACCAGATACCAGGGAAGAGGCTTTTCCCCAACTTTGGACGCAACAACCCCAAGCTTTATTAAAATTACTTTTGGAAAGTCAATGTCAACCCGTACAGGAATTTGCGGTAAAAGCAATTCGTAGCTGTATGGATTTTTGTCGGGAATTGTCTTTAGATAATTTACTGCAACTATTATCACAACCCTACGAAACTACCGCTCAATTAGCCTTTGAACTAGCAAGCGATCGCTATAATCCCAATGAACCGAATCTAGATTTAGTCGGTGCGATCGCGAATTGTGCCTACGCACCTGCACGGAGACAAGCTTACCAATGGATACAAGCTCAACCAGAATTATTTTTTACTAATCCCCACCTGGCAGCCTGTTTAATTACCAGCCCGGAAGCCCAAACCCGCAGTTTTACAAAAACAATTCTCGGTACACTGGAGTTAAATAATTCACAATCCCAGGAAATTGTTACACGAGTAATTGCTCTGATTGTGACATTGGCACCCGGACAGGAAGAATTTGCTGGAGAAATTTGCGAAACTCTCCGGTTGTGTTTTCCATCGGTGTTAAAAAATCTCGATATGCAGGTAATTTTGGATTTGCTCCAACATCCGTTAGGGGAATTACAACAATTTGCAGCCCAAACGTTATTAGAACGGGATACCCAAACAACTACTTTAGCAAACGGACTCATCGAAGCCCTACTCGATTCACCTTGGGAATTGGTGCGGATTGTGGGTGTACAATTGTTTGGACGATTACCAGATGAGCAACTTCTGGGACAAATGACGCTGCTGCAAACCTTCCTTACCCACGAAATCGCAGAAATGCGGGAAGCGATTCGTCCGAGTATTCGCCGTTTGACTATAAAAAATGTCACCTTTCGTCAGGAATTAGTAAGCACTTTACTAACGGTATTACAACATCCAGAAGCCGATCCAGAAGTGCAAGCATTCCTGTTACAACTACTTGCCACCGACATCCCCGACTGGATGACATCGGTTTCCCAAGAACATACCATGACCCTACTGCAAACCCAATCCTCCGCAGCCCAGGAAATGGGGGGATATATATTGCAGGCAAATCATCAAACCTGGGCAAATGATTTTACCGTTGGTGAAATCGTCCAATTCACCCACCATCAAGTGCAGTTGGTACGCAATACAACCAAAGCGATTCTCCAAATTTTACTAGCTAAATTTCGCCAAAATTCCAGCGAATTGATGGGATTAGTAAATATTTTAGATTCCGATTGGGAAGATGGGCGAGGTTTAGGAATGCAATTGTTTGGCGAATGGCTAACACCGGAAGAACTCACTCCAGCAATTTTAATTAATATCTGCGATAGTAATCGGGCAGATGTGCGTAAATTTGGGCGGGATTTAGTTACCCGTTGTTTCCAAGCCAACGATGGACAGGAATATTTACTTAAATTTAGCGAACATCCCGCCAACGATATGCAACTATTCACCACTCAATATTTAGAAACATACGCAAGTGGAAATTGCGTTCGCCTCCAAGAACTCGAACCCTATTTTATACGGGTATTAGGGCAGGTAAATCGAGCCAGAATCGCCAAACAGCGCATATTTGCCTTCCTCGACCGTGAAGCCACTAAAACGGAAACAGCCGCCAAAATTATCGCCGCAATCCTCACCCGTCAATCAGCCACAATCGCCATCGGTGACAGAGCCAAATCGATCGAGATTATGTTGAAAATCCACCGTCATTATCCGGAAGTGAAAGTTGCGATCGCGGTTAAAGCGATCACATCCCGGTAGGGGCAAACAACCGTTTACCCAAATTCCAACCCCAATCCAGCATTTACCATTAGCGATCGCATCTAACGGTTGTTCCTCCAAAATCCAAATTTTACCAAAATCACAGAATGGTTGTTCGCCCCTACGGGTAATCCAAAATCCAAAATCCAAAATCTAAAATTAAACCATGCAATTCAATTACAGCTACAACGGAAACAGCCGCATCTCTGGGGAAGGAAATCAAACTCAAATGTCCTTTTCCCCCGATACAACCCGCGAACCAACCTTCTTTCGCGGAGAATTGCGACAAAATATCAACTTCCGCGAAGCTATTAGTGCCTTACACGATGTCGTCGTTTCCGATTTACGATTCAAACCCAAGGACAAAACCGCCTACAAAGAATGGGCTGCCCAACGAGACGACATCGATTGGCAACTTGTCGCCGCTCAAAAGCAGGAAGTAGCAGAAAAAATCCGGGGAATTCAAGCGGAACTACAGGAATTATATAAACGCAGGAGCGATCGCTGGCAACCGTTTTACAAAGCCCAACGTCAATATTTCGACCACTTATACAAGCGCGATTACAATACTTGGTTCGTTCTCGATCCAGTCATTACTGTCCATCCCGACGAAATCTTCTTTGAATGTTTCAGCCAGGACGAATCCAGCTACGGACGACTTAGTGCTAGCTACGAAGTATTCCAAAACGTCAACGAATTCGAGTGCGGTACTACCAATATCGATTATTCCACCGCCCTCTACGATGAATTCCAGAAAATCCGCAGCTACAAAAATACCCAATTCCTCGTCGATCCTTCCGGCTTTGAAGTCAAAACCACAGGGGAAAGCGATTTCAAGGAAGTAAAAATCGACCTCCCCGACAGTTGGGTACGGGGCTTTTTGCAAGTAAGTTCCGCTATGTCCCTGCCCACAATTCAATTTGACCTCCACCCCAGCGATATTTACAATCTCTGCTTTGCCCTCCGTCGTCGCAAGGAAAAAATGGGTCCCCGCAGTCTCCGGTATATCCTCAAACCGGGGGAACCCGTGCGAATGATTTTAGAACCCTGGAACCAGGAAATTGTTTGTGCCAGGTCCCCTTACACGGGCAATACAGCCACGGAAGTTCGGGTTTGGGGACGACGACGCATATTAATTTTGGAAAGATTGATACCTGTCGCTCGCAAATTTACCGTACATTTACTCGGTACTGGTTTACCTTCCTTCTACGTTGCCCATCTTGACGATATGACCTTTACCCTGGGGCTTTCCGGTTGGACGGCTAACGATTGGTCGCGGGCTGGAAATTTCGATTTGATGGCTCCCCGTGCGGAAGTCGATGATTTAACCAAACAACGGGTTTTTAAGGCGTTAAAGGAGAATTGGCGGGAAAAACCGGAGGATTTAGCTAAAAGAATTGGCTTAGACCGCTCCGTCGTTTGGGCTGCTTTGAGTGCCTACACCCAAGCTGGACGGGCAATTTACGATTTAAACAAACAGGTTTATCGGGTACGGGAACTCAGTCGGGAACCCCTACCGATGTCCGCATTACGTTTTGCCAACGATCGCGAAGCTAGTGCGAGTCGATTTTTATCAGCTAATGCAGTTCGAGTAAATAGTTCGTTGTGTGATGACGAAGGGGTTTTACATCTCCAGGGAACGGTAAACCACGGTGACAAAACCTACACACCCACCTTGCAATGCGATCGCGATGAGCGCATCATCCAAGCGGAATGTACCTGCAATTGGCATCAACAAAATAAGTTATTCAAAGGACCTTGCGAGCATATTTTGGCTTTGCGTATGCAACATTCGCGCTCGGCTTTGGTTGGGGTTTAGGTTAAATAGTCCCGTAGGGTTAGAAGTTGGTTTTTCCAGCCAATCATCCTGAGTGTGGAAATTTCTCGTAGGGGTAGGGTTTCCCTACCCTTATTCTTATTCAAGAATGATAGATAAATCGATAACTTGGGATATTTTATTTTCTGCAAGCCCCTCAACATCGCCTAATTTTTAGGAAAAACCGCGATCGCAACAGCAAAAGCCTTTCTCGAAAAGATTTGCAAGATAAACCCTAATTTTCTAGCGATACGCATGTTAGTTTCACCTAAAATGTGGGCATATTAAAAATAAGCATGATATAGTAAGATTATGCTTAGTACATAAGTACCACTTCGTTACGTGACAAGGAAATACCGCTTGCAAACCGGATGATGGTTCGTCATCCATGCACACAGTCCAGTCACACATCACTGGCTCGCTCTTAACTATGCGGGTCTTCGGGTACTAGTTGGTATTACGGTGTGAATTCCGTAAATTCAATGACCAACTAGTACCCGGACCCGCTCGAGTTGACCGTTCCAGTCCTGAGAGGCTTACGAAGAGGCTCCCACGTAACGGGTATGGATGCGATTGGGAATGGTAGACTTTTAAGTCTGCTATTCCCTCCTATCCTAAAAATACTTAAATAGACATCTCCGGAAAGATGTAGAGACGTAGCAATGCTACATCTCTACAAGGGTTTTAGGTAACGCATAATTAATTTTCGGAAATGTCTAATACTTAAATACTTTAATACACCCAATATTTCCCCAATTCTTGCCATGACCGAACAGCCACGTACTCGCCAAGAACTCTACGATTTGATTAGGCAAACGTCGAAGCAAGAATTTATACTATCGGAAATGATACGTTTGGGTTTTTGGGATGAGAATAGTAATAATCCTGAAGACCCAGCAGAAGAAATTCGCCGTCAAGGGGAACTGCAACGCCAATTGCAGGAGTTGCAACAGCAAAATCGCCAGCTTCACAACGAAAAGGCGCTGAAAAAGCAATTACTCAAACAACGTTTAGAGGAGTCGAAACGCAAGCGTCAGGAAACTAAAGAACGAAACGAGCGCAAGCGTCAGGAGCGATCGCAAGCTTGGCAGGAAAAACAAGCGCATGAAATTACTTATTTGGGTGAGGATGTTTCCTCTGGGTTGAATAATTTAGAAAATAATTGCGATCGCCTTCAGAAAAATAATTTACCTGTTTTTCAGACAATTGAGGAATTAGCAGCAGCGATGGGGATGACAGTGGGACAATTGCGTTTTCTTGCCTTCGATCGCAAAACTTCTACGGTTTCCCATTACATACGCTTTAAAATTGCCAAAAAAACTGGTGGAGAGCGGTTAATTTCCGCACCTATGCCCCGAATGAAGTCTACCCAAGATTGGATTTTAGATCGAATTCTGGAAAAAATTCCCATGCATTCCGCAGCCCACGGATTTCGCCGGGGTAGGTCAATAGTTACAAATGCTACACCCCATGTTGGCACAGATGTGGTGGTGAATTTGGATTTGCAAGACTTTTTCCCATCGATTTCCTACAAGCGCGTCAAGGGTTTATTTCAGGCTTTGGGATATTCAGAAGCGATCGCAACTGTTTTGGCGTTAGTTTGTACAGAGGCAACCACAGAAGAAGTTGAACTCGACGGAAAATCCTATTTTATTGCCACCAGCGATCGCCATTTACCCCAAGGGGCACCCACCAGCCCTGCCATTACCAATTTACTCTGTCGTCGCTTAGATAAGCGCTTGGCGAATATGGCAGTTAGTCAGGGTTTTATTTATACCCGCTATGCCGATGACTTGACTTTTTCTACCTCCGGTGATGCGATTCGTAATCTCTGCAATATTCTCAAACACACGGAGAATATCGTCAGCCACGAAGGTTTTACCATTCATCCCAACAAAACCCGCGTTCTCCGCAAATCACAGCAGCAGGAAGTGACGGGGATTGTGGTTAATGAAAAATTAAATGTTGATCGCGCTACTTTGAAGAAATTTCGAGCTACCCTCCACCACATCGAAAAAGATGGTCTTGCGGGCAAACATTGGGGCAGTGGTAATGACTTAATGGCGGAAATTGAAGGTTTTGCCAATTATGTGATGATGGTCAATCCAGAGAAGGGAGAACCGTTGGTAAAGCAAGTTAAACTAATCAAGAAGAAATACGGACTACGCAAAAGATAATTTGATATATGCGCCAAGGGTTAACTGGTTCCGTCCACAAAACAAAGACTGCGGGTAGACACGGAGTGGCTTCTGTAAGTACGCGAAACGCGAACGGGGCAGAGTTAGGGTGGGGTTAAATTCTATGCAGCTTCACAAAGAATTGGTATAACCCAAAAAAATACCCCGCTTGGAAGAAACGGGGTGCTAACCTTCAGGTGGAAATGTTAATAAAATTACAAAATCTTCTATTGTTACACTTAACTCATGCTTCTTCCTGTTTATCCCCACGTTCGATTTCCCAGAGAATTTGATTGCCTTCACGACGGACACGGGAAACAATCCAATTTCGCCAACGCCATTCGTCTCCCCGACTAGTGACAGCACTAGCATGGACATCCATTAAATCGGCAAGTTCCGAACTAGTGATTAAATAACCTTTTTCAGCGATTTCATCAGCGATGCGGAGGGTTTCCACGAGACTGCGGAGTTGTGTAACCCTGTCGAACCGTGGTATGTCCTCGCGATCGTGGTTATTAGTAGTATTGATAGAAGAATCTATCATAGTAATTTCAGTGACAAGGGTATCTGTTACGGGTGTATCCTCGTTAATTATTGTCGAGTTTGGGCTATTTTCAGATACTTTTGTTACATTTAACTCTTTTTTTATGCCTAAAGGCATACTTGGGCTAATATCCCCTTGTTGCTTTAGCGATAAGCCCTTGCCGCTAGCAAAAGCACGAGCGATCGCATCACATCGCTCGTTACCTACGTTACCAGCATGTCCGCGCACGTGTTCCCATCTGACTTTGCGACTATTGAGTTCGTCGAGAATTTCTAATAAATCTTGGTTGAGTACGGGTTTTCCGTCGGCTTTTTTCCAACCCTTTTTTTTCCAGCTTTTTACCCACTTGGTAACGCAATTGATTAAATATTCACTGTCTGTAAATAGAGTAATTGGGTAACTTTGTCCAGAAGCATCAAGAAATTGTAAAGCCGCGATCGCAGCTTGCATTTCCATCCTATTGTTAGTGGTTTGAGGACTGCGATCGCCCAGTTCGTGAACCGAGCCATCATCATAATAAACTACAACACCCCAACCACCGGGACCGGGATTACCCGTGCAAGCGCCATCTGTATATATACTTTCTATTGTGAGTGAAGTCATAAGCCGTAATTAGACATTCAATATTTGACCGCAAATAGCCAACTGTTAACATTACCTTGGTTTTTTCTGGGATGTCTACCCCCATATCCCCCATATCCCCGACTTTTTAGAAAAGTCGGGGATATGTCGGGGATATGGGATAAAGCTAAATTTAAAGTTATGTAGCCTTTTCATTACGCTGGCTAAGTCACTAAGGTAAACTATCTTTGATTAATCATTCTTTTGTCGAGAAAATTCCTGGAGAGGAGGCTTTTTAATGTCTCATACCGTAAAAATCTACGATACCTGTATTGGTTGTACTCAGTGCGTTCGGGCTTGCCCACAGACGTACTCGAAATGGTGCCTTGGGATGGCTGTAAAGCTGCTCAAGTTGCCTCGTCTCCCCGTACAGAAGATTGCGTCGGTTGCAAGCGCTGCGAAACCGCTTGTCCTACCGATTTCCTCAGCATCCGAGTCTACTTGGGTGCGGAAACAACTCGCAGTATGGGTCTAGCTTACTAGGGATTTTAAAGTTTGCTGGCAATTTATCCTGTAGGCATAACTAAAAAGTCCGCATAAAAAGCACTTTTAGCAGAAAGTTGGATGGATATTACTCGCTGGTAATTAGGTTTGTAATTACTTCTGTGGGTAACATCCATCCTCCCCGATTCTTATTTTTGAGTAGAAATTCATAGGATATAAAACGCGGAATAAGTCAAATTATCCTGCATCCTGAATTATTTTTTATTCAAAAATAAATAAAATAAACTACTTGACAAAAGGGACATTGTGTCCCTTTTTCTTTGCTAAAATTCAAGCGTTATGATAACAACTATTACATTGGCTAATTAGCTAAATTGTCCTCAATAACAAAAATGGTGTGAACAATGTGCGGAATCGTTGGTTATATCGGCACTCAGGCAGCGACAGAGATTTTGCTAGCAGGATTGGAGAAACTGGAGTATCGGGGCTACGATTCCGCAGGAATCGCGACGATTTGGGAGGGTGAAGTTAATTGTGTACGGGCAAAGGGCAAGTTACATAATTTACGCTCAAAATTAGAGATGGTGGAAGCTCCATCACAAATTGGGATTGGACATACTCGCTGGGCAACCCACGGGAAACCGGAAGAATATAATGCCCATCCCCACATGGATGCAATAAATCGGGTGGCGGTAGTGCAAAATGGAATTATTGAAAATTATCGGGAATTACGCGATCGCCTCAAATCCTTTGACATTGAATTTCGTTCGGAAACCGATACGGAAGTTATCCCCCATTTGATTTCTCAATATCTCCAAGAAGAAATTGCCATTGGTGAATCCGACTCACCTTTTTTTGATGCAGTACGTAAAGCAGTTCACGAACTCGAAGGAGCATTTGCGATCGCGGTAGTTTCCGCAGATTTCCCCGATGAATTAATTGTGGTGCGTCAGCAAGCACCTTTAGTCATTGGTTTTGGGCAAGGGGAATTTTTCTGTGCTTCCGATACCCCGGCAATTGTCGCTTATACCCGTGCTGTTTTACCGTTGGAAAATGGCGAAATTGCCCGTTTGACTCCGCTAGGTGTGGAAATCTACGACTTTACTGGCAGGAGATTGAAAAAACAACCTCGCTTGCTGAATTTGAGTCCCACAATGGTGGAAAAACAGGGATTCAAACACTTCATGCTCAAGGAAATCTACGAGCAACCGGGAGTAGTTCGTGCCAGTTTAGATGCTTACTTTCATCCTGGTGCTGACGAATCCCCGATCAATTTGGGTATTCCCAGCGAATTTTACGCTAATTTAGAACAAATTCAAATCGTTGCCTGTGGTACAAGTTGGCACGCTGCCCTCATCGGGAAATACTTACTCGAACAACTCGCCCAAATCCCCACCCAAGTCCAATATTCCTCAGAATTTCGCTACGCACCATCACCCCTAACAGCGAATACACTTACCATTGGCGTGACTCAATCGGGAGAAACAGCCGATACCCTCGCTGCCCTGGCAATGGAAAAAGAGCGTCGCCAAGGTCGAGATGCCAGGTATCAAGCGCGACTATTAGGGATTACCAACCGTCCAGAAAGCAGTTTGGGACATCTGGTTCCCCACATTATTAATACCCTGGCTGGAATTGAAATTGGGGTTGCGGCAACCAAAACATTTATTGCCCAGTTAATGGCATTTTACGCCCTTGCCCTCGATTTAGCATCTCGCCGCCAAACACTTCCCCAAGAAAGATTAGAAGAAATAATTAATGGATTGAGGTTGATTCCCAAAGAAATCGAAGCAACCATCGATATCCAAGACAAAATTACCGAACATTTAGCCCACGACTTTGCCGAAACTCAAGATGTGATTTTTTTGGGAAGAGGAATTAATTTTCCGATCGCACTCGAAGGAGCATTGAAACTCAAGGAAATTAGCTATATCCATGCGGAAGGATACCCAGCAGGGGAAATGAAACATGGTCCAATTGCTTTATTAGATGCAAAAGTTCCAGTAGTTGCGATCGCGGTTCCTGGCAGTGTGTACGAAAAGGTGATTTCTAATTCTCAAGAAGCTAAAGCTAGAGATTCGCGGTTAATTGGTGTGACACCGTTTAGTGATGGGGAAGCGGGGGAAATTTTCCAAGATTTATTGACTGTTGCCAATGTTGATGAATTATTATCGCCGATTCTGACGGTGATTCCTCTGCAATTGCTTTCCTATCACATTGCTGCTAGACGCGGTTTGGATGTCGATCAACCAAGGAATTTAGCGAAAAGTGTCACGGTAGAATAGTTTTTTTGATATCGATTGGAAAAAGCGATCGCGTTCCCAGTCAAACGCGATCGCTTATTAATTTTCAACTGGATGCGATCGCACGTAAAATTAAAGCAAGCCCATTGGCACATTGTCGGATGAGACTTTTGAGGAGAATATGTTGCATTTAACAAAGAAGTTAGAACAACAGTTTGCCGAAAGTGGAAAGCTAGAAATAGCAATTATGAAAAACTTAAGGACTTTAGGGTTATGAGTCTGTCTCTAAAAGAATTATTAAAGCAAGCAGCACAATTAACTAAAGAAGAACAATTGGAGTTGATTAGTTGTATTGCTAATGGATTAAAAAAGAACAATTCTCAATCGCTAGAAAACAAGCACAATATTGGCGAATTTCGAGGTGTTGCCAAGAATTTACTAAATGAAATAGATGCGACTGAGTATGTTAATAGCCTACGAGGTGAGTGGGAAGAAAGGGAAAAACAATTGAGAGAAGGTTGATGAAGGTTGAGGCAATTTTAGAAACAATCTCTAAGGTTTTTATCGATACAGCACCTGTAATTTATTATATAGAGGGTTCAACAAGCTTTTTTCCTGTAGTCGATGTATTTTTTCAAGGTTTGCTATCAAGAAGTATCAAAGGAATTGTTTCTCCTGTAACACTTACAGAGTGTCTAGTTATGCCTGTGAGATTAAAGAATGCTGAGGTACAGCAAAGCTTTGTCGATTTTCTGACAAATACAAAGGAAATCGAAATGGTAAATATTGACACTATGGTTGGTAGACAAGCGGCTGAGTTAAGGGTGAATTATGGGCTGAAATTACCAGATGCACTACAGCTAGCTGTAGCAATTAGGGCAGGATGTGATGTTTTTTTAACCAATGATGCTGATTTGAAAAGAGTTACAGAACTACAAATTGTAGTTTTAGGGCAGTTGGAAATATGAATACCCTATGTTTGAGGATCGGAAATATTCCCACTCAAACGCGATCGCAAGTTGTAAAATTTCTTATCTGTCTACATTTACTGTAATAGAGACGTAGTATTATTACGTCTCTATGCAGATTATATTTTTACAAATGACTTAGAACCACTGTACACATTAAAAACTAGTTCAATTAATCAATCAATAATAAACTACTTTACCTCACCAGGAGCAAAAGCTGTAACTTTACCTGCTTTAACCGCAACAACCACATCATAAGTCGCACAATAAGCAAATGTAGTATTGTTAGCTTTATTGTACAAATTTACAACCATTCCCGCACCGCCAGGTTGCACAGAAATTGGTTCTAAATCACCAAAGAAATAACGTCGCAATTCGTCACCACTACCAAACATTCCCTTATGCTTAGTCAGCATTGCAATTTTTTGAGTAACAGTTAAACCAGTTGCATCTTTCATGTCTGCCTTAGATGTCGCTTGGGCAGTCATAACTTTTACTTCTTTTGCTGATACTTGATTTGACTGCGGATTAATTATATTCAGCGAAGCACCACCAATAGTAACTAAACCAGTTAAAGCAACAGTCGTAACAATTGTTTTGAGATTCATGATTTTGATTCCTTAAAATTAAGATTTGAGAAAATAGAATTGGTAAGCTAAAGCTGAAATCTGGCGAATGCGGATGAGAGGGTTAAACTTCTCTGTTACTTATTACTATGAATCTATTAGCTGAGAATTAGCTGAGAATAAATTGAGGATAAGTTAAAAACCAATTGTTTTTATTCTCAGACTAGATGTTCTGGAAATTACAGATATGAAATACAAGTTTGTAGTATATAAACCAATTCACCATCTGTGGTTGAGTCTGGGTTAGTTCCACCCAAACCTGTTTGGTCACCAGATTCATCGTAAACTATTTGAGTTGCTGTACCAGGTACTACAGTTCCTGGTAACGTCTAGATCAATGGTTGCAGTAGTTCTATCACAGAAGCAATCAATGTACGTGCTTGAGCTTCTGTAGGAATATTTATAAACAGGCATTCAATATCAAATACAGCTAAATAAGGAAAGTAAATAGCATATAAGTCAATATTTTCAAGACTGTCTGTTTTGTAGAGATAAATTCCCGCACATCCTAACGCAGTAGCATCGATGATGTCATACCCCTGAGATATGAGCCATTTTACCCAGTTTCCATTTCCTGTACGTGAAAGTTGAGTAGATTCTCTCGTTTTCCAATCAATTACTCGAATAGCATAAAAATCATCATACATAGATTCAAAAAATATTTTTTTTGCTAAATAGTTTATTTGTCCGCACCTACTTACATATTTTCTCATAAATAGAAAGACCATTTCTGTCCTGTTACAGATGAGATATTTAACCTACCGTTGTGTTGCAACCTAGTGCAAGTCATAAATTCGTCAATTAGAGTATCGGGTATTATTGATTGGTGACGCACTGTCATTCTCTTATTTCCTTTCGAGTAAAACTAGCTGAATCTAACCGCAATCTCTGAAAAATATCAATTTTTGGATAATTGTTTGGTCGAATAGCAAGTATTTGATACTCACTAAGTTTAATCAACATGTTGTGACAAACTTGTGACAAAAGTAAAAATTATTGCGGTAGATGATAGAAACTCTAAATCAGTGGGAATAATAAAATTGTTGCAAAGTACATGTTTAGGTTTATCTAATTTAGATAAATTTAAGTCTTGATACTTAGATTTTTTTGTGCGAACTTCAAAAAAATCTCTTGTCAACTGTGTTATAACTTAAAATTAGGTGTTAGAAATGAGCCAAGTAACTAAAGAAGATGTGCGCGAACGGCTTGGTAATGTAGACCAAATCCGCGATATTATTTTTGGAGCGCAAACTAGAGATTACGACAATCGCTTTACGAAAATGGAATCGGATATCTCGAAGTTACAACAAGAGATGCGTTCTAGTATGGAGCAACTAAAAACTAGCTTTTCAGTCGAATTAAAGGTTGCAGTGGAAGCACTAGATAAAAGGTTAAAATCCCTTACTCTTAACACTCAAGAAGAAACTGCTGATTTGCGTTCTTCATTGGATCGTGTAAATCGAAAGTTTACTAGTAGTATTCAAACACTCGATCAAGCATTAGATGCTCAAACCAATTCAATTAGGGAAGAATTAACTGAATCGAAAGACTTACTTCAAGGAGATATCACTGCACTGCGGGATTTAATGTTAGAGGAATTAGAGCGTCGCTTTTCAGATTTACGGGAAAATAAGGTTTCCCGTGATGATATGGCTGAAACTTTATTTGCATTAGGAATGAAAATCAAAGGTACAGAATTAATTCCTAAATTACAGGAAGCTGTGGATGAAAAAAATGAATATAATTCTATTCCTTTGCTAGTAAGTTCTAAAAATTCTCAGGTATTGGTTCATTCTCAAGAAAGTTAAAATAGGTTCGGAGAGTGTGCAAATCTAAAATATTATTAGGATGCGATCGATATGGCTCATGTGGAGGATAAGATTTCTAAATTTATGGAGTTGGGTAAAGAGCAAGCTTTGCAGCTTGAAAACTTTGTAGATTTGCTTGTGGAACTCGATGTCATTACACCACCTGAGTCATGTTTTTTTAACTCATCTCAAACTAGTCAAATTGAAGATAATTTGGTTGAAGGAGAAGAGGAGTTATTAATCTATGAGGCATATTTAGAGTCTGAATTGCACCAAGAAGTTTCATCAGATATTCCTCTGGTGAATTATACAATGATTTCTAATCAGGTGGAGAATCAAGAAGTAGAGATAAGTACAGCAGGAATGCTTTTTGAAAATGTAGTTATTTCCGAAAAGCTAGAACAAACTATTAATAATTTAGAAAATGTAGATACCATTACTGCATTTGAAAAGTTACAAGATATTTTAGTTGGAACAGAATTAACAGATTTAAATAATCTGACAACAACTATCCAAAATAATTTAACTAAATTAGAACATCAAATATACGATCCTCAAGAATTAATTAATCTTCTCCTACCTTCAATCTCCGCAGTTTTAAAGTTGAAAATAGCCGAATCTAAAGAAGAAATTGCCGAAATAATCTCTCCGATTGTAGATCGAGCTATCCGTAGTCGCACAGAAGAAGATAAAAGCAGTATAGGTCATGCGATCGCACCTGCAATTCCTCTGGCAATTTCTCAACAAATTCTTGTTAGTCCAGAGGAGGTTTCTGATGCATTTGCACCAACAATGGGACGAGCAATTCAAAAACAAATAAAACTTGAAAAGAATATTGTTGTGGATGCACTCTACCCAATTATTGGTAGTACAATTTCCAAATATATGGCAGAGACTATTCGTGTTATCAATCAACAAGTTGAAGATGCTTTGAGTGTTAAGGGAATAAAACGAAAAATTTGTGCTAAGTTACAAGGTGTTTCGGAAGCTGAATTGATTCTCAAAGAAGCACTACCTTTTAGCACTCAAGCAATTTTTTTAATTCATAAAGAATCTGGTTTAATTATTTCAGATATTCAGCCCCAAAATAAGCAAAGGTTAGAAGCAGAAATGATAGCAGGAATGTTAACTGCTATTCGTAGCTTTGCCAATGATTGTATTCAAAAGTCTGGGAATATTTCTGAATTAGACGCGATTGATTATGGTACATCTAAGATTATTTTAGAGGTTGCTGGATATTGTTATTTAGCAATTATTGTTCAAGGGGAAGCTACCAAAGATTTTGTGATTAAAATACGACAAGTTCTGAGTCAAATTGTTAATGATTATGGTGACTCGATCGAAAAGTTTGATGGGAATCCAGATACAATTCCCAGCCAAATTTATACGAATTTATCTAAACTTGAAAATAACGCATTTGCAGATGAAAATCAGAAAAATAAACCTTCTCCCTTGGCTTTGTTGAGTTTATCAATAATTAGCACTATCTTTATCCCTTGGGGTATTTGGCAATATCATAGTACAAGAATTCATTCCCTTGAAAATAAGACTTTATTAGCTTTAGCTTCCGCTCCAGAATTAGCTGTATATCGCCTCAATGTGCAGGAAGAAAAGGGTAAACTAAAATTAATCGGACGAGTACCCAATCAAGTTTTACGAGCAAAAGCCGAAAAAATTGCTCAAGAAACAAACCCGAAATGGTTAATTAATAATCAAATTTTAGCAGTAGAAATACCACCCGATCCTGTATTAGCGACTGCGGAAGTACAGAGAGTTACCGAAGTATTAAATCAAATCGATGGTGTCTCAATTTCCAGCCAATATCTCAATGATAAAGTTACTATTCAGGGAACAGTTAGTCGTCATGCAGATGCGATCGCCATTAATAATGCATTCGAGCAAATTCCAGGAGTTAAATTAGTATCGAGTGCAGTGAGCATAGAACCTTTGCGGGTTGATATTAGATTTTATTTTGAATCAACCTCGGCAAACCTACAGCCAAAAGACTTAAATAGCAAACTTGAACAAGTTAAATTCTTCCTAAATAAACAACCGAAAAAGTATTTAAAAATCATTGGTTATAGTAACTCTAGTACTGGTACAGCAGAAGCTGAAAAATTAGCGATAGCCAGAGCAGAAACAGTCAAACAAGCATTAATCAATCGAGGTATTGACCCAACCCGTTTACAGACTATTAGTTCGACAAATTTACCACCAGGAATTAATCAAAATCAACCAGAATGGCTAAAGCGTTGTGTTGTATTGGAACCAATAGATAATTAATTAACTATCTATTTTATCTGGAGATTGATATTTATTCTTGATGTATAGAACAAAAATTATACTTATACTAAAATATTTAGAGGTTGTTTATAAAAGTAATATTTCTCAACTCAATACAACCATAATTATTAAGAATGCAAACAAATGAAACACAAAAGTTGTAATATTAAAAGTCAAGATGTAGTAATTTCAAGCTTAAATTATGTCTATCATTTCCAGAAAAATTTGCTTAGTGGGTGATTTCGCGGTTGGGAAAACAAGCTTAATTCGTAGATTTGTCGAGCAGCAATTTAGTGATGAGTATTTATCGACTGTAGGAGTAAAAATGTCTCGAAAAACAGTTGAAGTTCCAATTGATGACTCACAGCAAACCCAAGAATTACTATTTGTAATTTGGGATATTGAGGGAAGTAATAAATTTAAATCAATCGCTCCTACCTACTTTCAAGGAGCAAAAGGAGCAATCATTGTTGGAGATATTACCCAACCAGAAACCTTAGAAAATATTCCCGAACATATCCAAAGTTTTATCAGAGTTAATCCTAAAAGTAATATTGCGATCGCGCTGAATAAGTCTGATTTAATTGAAGCTGAATATTTAGATAATATCCTCCAGAATTATCAGCAAAAATTCGGCAATATTGATTATGTATTAGCTACATACTTAACCTCTGCAAAAACAGGTAATAATGTAGATGAGTTATTTAAAATTTTAGCAAAATCTTTAATATGAATATATTAATTGAAAATCTAATTTCACTTAATTGTGTTGAAAACTTAATTATTGATGGTGAATTGACAATCTTAGAAGTATCTTCGGCAGTTGCTAATTTTGCTGATATTCCTGAGGAAGTTCAGCAAGGGAGAGATGTGAGAATATCTTTTCCTGAATTAGTTGGTACTGAAGATATAATCGAGGCAATTATTAAAGGTGAAGAACAAAATTTTCAAATACAAGGGGTTTCTCGTAGCAAGGATAAAAATTATCCCCTGTATATTGATATTTATGTAGTTAAAAATATAAAAAATCACAATTCAACTAATGAATTAATTGTATTTATTCTCGATTCAACATCAAGAATGCTTTTAGAACAATCATTAATACAAAATATCAATGAAGCCAATCTCTTATTACGAAATCTAACGGCTTCTAAGCAATATATAGATACAATTATTACATCAATGCCTGATGCATTATTATTAACAACTTCATCAGGAAAGATAAAAAAAATAAACCCAGCAGCACAAGCTTTATTAGAGTATGACGAAGATGAGCTAATCGGTCAATCAATTGCAAATATAATTAAAGACTGGGTAGATAATAAGTTAGACAATCCTGATTCTCATCAAACAAAACCAGATATTAATCAGATAAATCAGCAAATAGAAACAGTTTGCCATACTAAAAATGGAAAAATCATTCTGTGGCAATCTCTTATTCAATTTTGCAGACTGAAGTTGGACATTTTCAAGGCTATGTTTATATTCTTCGGGATATCACAGAACGGAAACAAGCTGAACTTGCAAAACAAGAATTTTTAGCGATGATTACCCATGAAGTTAGAACACCAATAACTTCAGTCAGTGGGATGGCTAGTTTATTACTAAATACTAAATTGAACCACGAACAAAAAGAATTTGTCAAAACTATTTATACAAGTGGTGAATCACTACTAAAAATAATTAATGATTTTCTTGATTTTTCTAAAATAGAATCTGGCAAACTTGACTTAGAAATAAAACCTTTTAATTTGCGTAGTTGTATACATGAAGTGCTATATTTACTCGCACCAAAAGCTAGGGAAAAAGGAATAAAATTACTATTTATTGACACTCCAGAAATTCCAACTCAGATAGAAGGAGATATTACTCGATTACGACAAATTTTGATTAATTTACTGAATAATGCTATCAAATTTACGGATATAGGAAGTATTGAAATATCAGTAGCAACTTTACAAAAAAAGACTCAAAATTATAGTAATAGTTATGAATTAAAATTTGCAGTTAAAGATACAGGAATCGGTATCAGCAAAGAAAACTTAGAACGTTTATTTAAAGCTTTTAGTCAAGTCAACTCTTCAATTACCCGTCAATATGGTGGTACAGGATTAGGTTTAGCCATTTGTAAAAAATTGGTTGAATTAATGGATGGAAAAATTTGGGTAGAAAGCGAGTTAGGTGTTGGCAGTACATTCTATTTTGCGATCGCAACTTCTACACCAGTGATTCAAGAAATATCTGAAAATGTTGCTAGTGATGTTGAAATTGACGCAGAAATGGCGAAAAAACATCCTTTGAGAATACTTTTAGTTGAAGATAATGTAATTAATCAAAGAATGATTCAGCTAATGTTACAACGCATGGGATATCAACCAAATGTAGCAAATAATGGCTTAGAGGCACTGGCAATACTCCATTCTCAAACTTATGATGTTGTTTTAATGGATGTGCAAATGCCAGAAATGGATGGACTCACAGCTACACAGCGAATTTGTCAAGAATGGACAGCAGATATCCGTCCTTGGATAGTTGCATTAACAGCAAGTGCAATGTGGGGAGAACGCGATCGCTGTTTAGCATCTGGGATGGATAACTATTTATCTAAACCAATTCGCATTAAAGAATTGATGGAGGTACTAAAAAAGTGTCAACCATTAATTGTTAATGAAAACAACTTTAATCAAAATATCAAGGATAAGCAAATGAAAGAATTAGAAAATTTAGCAGCAATAGAGAGTCCAATTCATCCTGCTAGTTTATACGAAATTCTCCAAATGGCAAGTTTTAACCCATCTGTTGATGCTTTAGAATTTTTGTTTGAAACTATTGATTATTATCTAGAAGAAACTCCTAGAGTTTTACAAGATATTCATACTTACATTAGCCAAAATAATGACCAAGCACTTCGTCGAGCAGCACATACACTTGCTTCTACTAGTGCGACATTAGGAGCAGTGAATTTAGCAACATTTTGTACGGAATTAGAAGTCATGATTGTCAATGAAGAATTAGATAAATTTACAGAGCAAATTTCTAAAATTGAATCAGAATATCAACTCGTTCAAGTTGCTTTAGAAAACGAACGAAAAAATATGTTAGCAACATTCTAGAGCAATTATTGGAAAGCTTGATTTATTCGCTGCATGAATGCTGAAATATTGCAGGGAAGATTGATATAATCAAAACACCCTAAACTCAGTGCTTGTTCTACTTCAATTGATTGATAAGATGATTCATAAGATAACCATAAAATCTTTGAACGTCGATTAATTTTATCTTTTTTAAAATTGCTGAGTATTTCCAATCCACTGAGTTTAGATAAATTATCTGCTAATAAAATTACTTTTCCATACAAACTAGGGCTATTTCCCCCTAAAATTGTGAATATATTATCAACATCTTGTAACCAGTGAGCATGATAACCCCGCATTGCTAAAGCCTGCATAATCGTCATTGCCAAAGGTGAATCTTGATGTAATAAAACCACGTCAAAAACGGGAATAGGTTGAGTTTTTAGGGGTTGCCAATTACTAGAAAAAACACGATTTCCACCATTCTGTTTAGCTTTTTCTAAAGCGATTCCCGCTACTTGATAAAGCGTTCTAATCTCGCTCCCATCATCTGGAAATTGAGTTACACCTGCACTGAATGTTGCGTGAATCTTTTCAGAATTAGCTATTGAAAACTCTATTAGCGTTATCAATTCTAAAATCTCAGCCAACCATTCAACACCATCACTACGAGTAATCCCATACATCCCAACCACGAACTCCGCTCCATCCCAGCGAGCAATAATATCCTCATTACGAAGTTCTTGTTGTAAAGTATAAGCTAATTGACGTAATATTTGGTCACCAATTTGATGTCCATAATTGCGATTTATTTGAGCTAGATTATCTATACTCAATGTCACCAAACAAAAAGGTTGTTGATATTGTTTTGCTAAACGCAACAATCTTTCTAAATCAACAGTAGAACGATGACGATTAAATAGCCCAGTTAAGGTATCAATTTCTGCTTGTTCCCTCAACAAACGACTTCGTTCTAAGCGGTTTAAAACACGAGTAACTAACTCCGGAGCAATAACTGGTTTGCTGACAAAATCATCAGCTCCCGCAGCAAAAACATTTTGAATTGTTTCAGAGCTTCTATCTCCAGTCAAAATCAAAATTGGTATCCATGCCCATTTTGACTCATTCCGTATCATTTGGCATAATTCAATCCCATTAATATCTGGCATTTGGATATCGAGTATAAGCAAATCAGGTGTAATATTTTCGATTTCCTGCCAGAATTGTAAGGGTTTATTTAAAGTATTTACTTGTAAACCCCAAGGTTCTAGTAATACTTTCACAAAGCGTAAAACTAGATTATCATCATCTAATATCATTATTTTCGCTTCTGTTTTTTTTGTCGGTTTTAAGACTTGATTGACTGTTTCTAATATACTTTGAGGAGTTATCGGTTTTCGTAAAAAGCCTCTAACTTGACGACGAGCTAATGTCAATCTGTCAACAAAATTATCATGACTAATTAATACTAGTATTGGTATTGGAGGAGAATATATGGATAATCGCTCCAGGAAAAATAGTACTTTATCGATTATATTAGCAGTTGAAATATCCAATACTATAATATCTGGACAAATACGCTCAACTGCTTCCAAAGCTAATTGAGTATCAATAGCTATAACTGTAATAATATCCTGTGCTGCTGCCTCTACAATGATGCGATCGCATAGTTCTTTATCATCTCCAACTATCAGCAATCTAACTTTCCCCTCTTTGAGTAGATTGTTATTTTCAGTAACAGGATGAATATCTAAAGTATTTTTGGGAAAGTTTATTTTTGAAGCATCAGTATGCAATACAAGCAAATGTAATTCTTGAATCAATTTGCGTAATAATTGATAATTCTCCTCTGCTACAAGCATCTCTATTCTTGCAGCTATTTCCGAAGCTTGAGGTAAAGCTAATATACCCAAAGAACCAATTAACTTATGTGCCCGATTTCTCACTTTTTGTCGCTTACCATCTGAAAATATGTCTTTTAAAAAGATTTCTGTATCTTCTTCTAAAATTACAATTTGTTCAATTAACCTAGATTTAGCTTCGGCAATTTTAACTTCCAAATCTAACTGTTTTTTTGAATTAGTCAAAACTTGTTCAGACGCACTATAATCATCCCGGTTGGAAACTATTTTCTGCAACGCTGGATTGAGACGATAACCCAAACTATAAACAGTTTCAATTAAATCTATAGCTCCAACAACTTTAAGCTTTTGCCGCAATCTTTTAATTAAAGTTCTTAGGGTATCTCCGCTCGGAACCTCATCTTCTAACGACCAAATCTGATTAATAATGCTACTTTGACTATGAATTTTGTCATTATTACGCATTAATAACTCAAGCAAAGAATATTCTTTTACAGTCAAATTCAGCTTAATATCACTGTAACAAACTTCATTCTTTACCGGGTCAAGCTTCAAACTTCCCCACTCCAATAAAACAGACAAACTGGTAGATTTTCGGCGTAACAAAGCGCGAATTCTAGCCTCTAATTCTGGTAGCGGGATTGACTTAACAACATAATCATCTGCCCCCGCATCAAGACCCATAATCTTATCATTAGTAGTGTCCCTCGCTGTTAAAAGTAGTATTAAAGCCTGAACACCTTTTGCACGTAACTGACGGCAAAAACTAATCCCGTCTAACTTCGGCAACATCACATCCAAAACAATCAAATCGTAATTATACGTTTCGACAAACTCCCAACCTTCCTGCCCATCCCTAGCACTATCTACTATATAGTGCCGATCGCTAAAACTAGATTTGAGCAAACCAGAAAATATTTCATCATCATCTACAAACAAAATTCTCATTACTGCTCTGGGACTGTGACATGTCTAGTTTTTACCTTAAAATATTGTAAAGTCAAGAGAAGTCCTCAGTAATAGCCCTACACAAATCACCCTATGACTACCGCATCCCTAAGCTGGCAAGAACTAGAAAACCTCACGGATTATCAAATTGATACCGTTAATGGTCTTACCAACGCTAGAGCCAAGTTGCGCTTGTTTGGGCAGCCCGAATCGAATGTGCGGGTAACATTGTATCGCGATCGCCATGCTTGGTGTCCTTACTGTCAAAAAGTTTGGTTATGGCTAGAGGAAAAACAGATACCTTACCGCATCGAAAAAGTGACAATGTTCTGCTATGGGGAGAAAGAAAATTGGTACAAACGTAAAGTACCATCAGGAATGCTCCCTGCGATCGAGCTAGATGGAAGAATCATTAAGGAAAGTGATGACATTTTGCTCGCTTTAGAAAAGGTTTTTGGTGCATTGAACCAAGGGATGGAAGACCGTATAGTGCTGCCTCTACGGCAATTAGAACGACTTTTATTTAGAGCCTGGTGTACTTGGCTGTGCTACCCAGCAGGTTCTCCCCAACAAGAACAACGCAACCGAGAACAATTTATCGGAGTGGTGGCTAAAGTTGAGGAAGCTTTGGGTAGCACCCCAGGAGCTTACTTTTTGGATAGCTTCGGTATCGTCGATGTCATCTTTACCCCCTATGTCGAACGGATGAATGCCAGCCTTTACTACTACAAAGGTTATTCCCTGCGGGAAGAAAACCCTTATTTGAAGGCATGGTTTGCGGCAATGGAAAGCCGACCAACCTACTGCGGAACCCAGAGCGATTTTCATACCCACGTACACGATTTGCCGCCACAGATGGGGGGTTGTTGGGAAAATGGCGAAACCCAAATGCTGATTAATAAAGCGCGTGTGGATAATGGTCCCTGGTTTGGACTACCAGATGTTACTTATCCCGAGCCCGAAAATTCTCGCGTCGAAGCTCTGCAACGAGTTATTAAACACCGTATCAATATTATCCGAGTCAACCCCGCCGATGATAAGTTGTTTGATGAAGCCCTGCGTTGTGCTTTAACACAGATGATGACTGGTGAAGACTGTGTACCTCCATCGGGTTCTGATGTAGCTCTGCGATATTTGCGTGATCGCATTAGTGTACCCCGCGATATGTCCATCTATGCAGCCAAGCGATTGCGAGAATCCCTGGAGAAACTGCCTCTCTTGCGGGCGATCGGCAGCCAGAACCCATCCCCACCAAGCATCGACGCGACCAAGAACCGTCTAATTTTGTCGGTCTAAGTTTATAGATTAAACTGGCTACGGTGTACAAAAAGAAGCCCACTTCTACCCCCTCCTGGTACTCGCTCCGCGAGTAGACGCGCAAGCGGCTTCTCTTTGAGTAGCAAGCTACGTTCGACGGGACGGAAACTGACACCGTAGAGTGGACTCACCGCTAGCGGCTACGGTGTACACACAAGTCCTATTTACAGATTTTCATCATTTGTCAGAATTGCGATCGCTCCACAAATTCTAACGGTGTCGATAATATTTGCCCTATCTTTTAAAAATCAATGTTCAGCACATATCAAGTAAACTACGTCGGATTCATGATGTTTTGTGGAGTGTTTGCGGAAACAACTAGGGTTAATAAGTATTCATGTATAGAAGTTCTAGATGAATATTCCTCAATTTTCGGGGATATATAACTAAAAATCCGATGATACCGAAAAATTATGAAACTTAAAAGAATCGCTCCAATTGTTCAAAGTACTATAATGTTGACCTTAATCGGTTTTGGATTTTCACCAACAGCTTATACAAAAAATTCAAAAGTCGAAAATTCAGTTGCAAATTCCCAATTAATGCAAGAAGTTGTAACACTTCGTAAACAAGGTGCAAGTGGTTTAGATAAGTTTCTGAAAACCCATGCAAAAGAACTACAAAATCCTTCACCGCAAATACGAGAAGCACTAGATAAGCTTTGCCAGCAACGGGATTGTTATGCTTCTAAACTTTATTGGTATACCGATTTAGAACAAGCCAAAGCTGCTGCTAAAACAAGTGGTAAACCGATTTTGTCATTGCGGTTACTTGGTAGACTCGACCAAGATTTAAGTTGTGCCAATAGTCGTTTCTTTCGAGTTGCATTATATCCGAATGCTGCGGTTTCCCAAGAATTGCGCGATCGCTTTATTTTGCATTGGCAGTCTGTCCGTCCCGCACCAAAAATTACCATAGATTACGGAGATGGTCGCAAGCTGGAACGGACAATTACAGGTAACAGTATTCATTACATACTAGATGCTTCCGGTCGTCCTGTTGATGCTATCCCCGGACTTTATGGACCTCAAGCCTTTTTAGATAAGTTACAAGCATCACAAAAATTTCTCAGTAAATATAATCAAGTCGCTAGTAGCGCTCGCAATTCATATTTGCAAAACTATCACCAAGCTAGCATTAAAAGCAATGAAGCTCGATTGGAGATGGATTTAAAGAAATTAGGAATTGCAAATCCTCCTCAGTTAATCGAATCGATCCGTAAGAGCAATGAAACACCAAATGCTGCGATCGCGGGTAATATTGCAATTACAAAAAGTCGGGTAGAAATGCCAGTAATATCTCGGATGGAGCGCAGTACACCCCCCGAAATTATCGAGCAAGCGACTTGGAATCGAATTGCTCAACTTTATAGAAATGATGTCAAACTTGACAAAAATAGTCTAGCTCTGATTCAATCCAAAAAGTTTTATTCAAATGATAAATCACCAAATTCATTACAACGAGTAGTGAATAATTTTGAAACAGCAATGGCTTTAGATACAGTTCGTAACGAATATCTGCTGCGTACACAAATAAATCGGTGGTTTATCGAAGGAAAAGATACAAATCAAGTTGAACGACTTAATGAAAAGGTCTATTCGCAGTTGTTTTTAACTCCAAGTTCTGACCCTTGGTTGGGACTTTTACCAAGTGATACTTATAGCGCAATTGATAATGATGGAGTTAGTAAATAAGTCCAAATATTTAAAATATCGCGATTTTGATAAATCAAATATAGCGCTTATCCTTTATAGCAAAAACGCTTTTTAAGTCTCTCCCCTTAATCAGGAGAGGGGTTATATATTAGTCAAGTTTAAAATCATTTACAGTGTAGATGAAATATAAATTATAAATCAGGGGAAACAACCGTTTACCCCTACAATATTCTCGATTGCAAACGTATTTAACTCAAGTAAGAATTGCTATGGTTTCCTTTTAAAATCATGAAAAGAAAACAAACGGAAAAGGGTGGAATATTATCCACCCTTTGAAAAAACACGCAGAAAAGCTATTAAATCCAACCTGTAATTTTAGACTTTAGACCAAACGAGAATATTTAGTTTTTAGTAAACTACAAACCCCGACTGCTGCTAACGCACCTAAAGGAATTTGTGATTCTGGAACCCTTCTTTTCGGTACTTCTTTGGGAATTCTGACAACATAATCGTAGACTATTTCAACCTTTGCACCAGCAAAAGTATTAAACTCTTGTGATAAGTTTCCCGCACCAGTACCTCTGGATTTCGCTTCTGCTGTGACGGGTAAAAGTAACTCTCCCAATCCTTTAAATAAATCAAATCCGCTAGTCAACTCGGTAGAATCTGTTTTTGTACTGGATAAATTATTTAAAGTCGCTCCAGAGGTTCCGTCAAAATCCACATTGTCATCAAAAGTTGTAAATTGCTTAGAAACTGATGCTGTTGGTAAAGTTGCGAGTAAAAGGCTTTTATCTGGTTTGAGGAGCTTAACTTCTGCGGCTAAATCTGCTGTGACATTAGCAGCAGATGCATCAGTACTCTCTAATCTAATTGAACCTTGAACTTCTCCATTTAATGTTAGTTTGACGCTTGTTAAATCTCCCAATTCTGGATTAAATTTTGGCAAAGTGACAAATTTATCAAAATAGTTTGTTTTCTGTACAGTCACAGAACTTTCATATTTTAAAGATGCAGCTTCTGCCGAAGCTATTGGTGCAATATATGTTGCGATCGCAACGCATATTACGATTGGCATTTTTGATAGATAGTGATGCATTCTAATCTCTTCTAATTGATTTATTTTGTTTTTTATTTCAACACACCCTTTGCTAAGAGATTAGGTTAATCGAGCTACTTAAGCAATATCACTTACAGTATCTTGATTAAATCTTTAATAATTGGATTTTGTCTGTAGAAGAAAAGAAATATTAAAAGGGTAAAGTCAAGTTTTTAAATATTTTTTGTATTCTTTTCATGAAAAATATATAAAAAGAGAATTAGATAATATAAATTAATTGATATTATTAGTCAATTTCTCAATAATTTAAATTCTTTACATTAAGTAAATAAATTATTTACGTTGACAAATACAGCAGTCCTAAATTATCTGTAAAATTCGAGCGAGTCTTAATATCACTGTCTTTAAACTATATCTACCGGGTAGTTTGTGATAATTAATTCCTGACCTTTTGCAGCTTTATCTTGTTTATAATTATTCATGCCATATTGAACTTCCCAGTTATATATGTATGCAAAATCTCGAAAATTATTAATAATTTGCTCTGAATTGTCGTAAGTCACCATCCACTTATGGGGACATATTTTTAACATTTGACAAAAGCGATCGTGTTCAAAATAAGTATGTAGCTCTCCGCTTTTGCCGTATAAACGAGATTGGGTAGCAGATAAGTAAGGAGGATCTAAATAAATAAAAACATCTTTGCCAGGTGTTTCTAGAAGTTCTGCATAATCTAAATTTGTTATGCGAACATCTTTGATAACTTCTTCTAACTTTGCCAATCTTTCTATAGAAGAATATGTGAATCTTTTATGAAAAGCTTCCTGCGAAAAACCACCTGCTTCTACAGTACCCGAAAACGTAATTCTATTTAAGACAAAGAACCTAACTGCACGTTCGTCAAAAGTACAGTTTTCAAAATTTATATTTTTATCTGTCAGTTCTTCAAAAAGTAATTTACCAACGACAGTAACATCCCGTATATATTCAAGTTCTTCTACTAGTTGGGGTAAATTATATTGTACTAGTTTCCAAAAGCTATACACATCTTGATTTAAATCGTTAATCCAGAAGCTCGCATTAGAAAATGTTTGCTTAACATATAAAAATACAGAACCACCTCCAACCATAGGTTCCCTGTATTCGGAAAAGTTCTGAGGTAAAAATTTTGCTAGATGTTTAACAACTTTAGATTTACCTCCAGGATATCGCAAAGGACTTTTTATCATTTGGAACTTTTTAATTGAACAACAAAGTTATTATATCGAGCTTCTTGAAATAATTCTCGAATAAATAATTTTGTGGATTTTGATTTAACTGCGTGTTGTGAAAACCATTTATCTAACAGTTCCAACTGAGAAGATTTAATCTCTGATTTGATATTTGCCGATGTTAATCGTAGTATTGGCTGAGGTTGTAAATTGTTGATATCTTCTCCTAAATACTGAATCTCAAGATTTTTCAAATTAGTGTAAAGTATCATTTTGAGTAGTCCATCTTTAATATCAGCTTTTGAAGGTAATAAAGCAGAACTAGAGTTTTTACATTCTATTAATTCAATTATAGAATTATTTAAATTTACTAAAACTTCATCGACTGTAAAAAATATTTTCCGCCAACAATATTAGTAATTGTAATAGAAGCTTTGCTAGCTGTAGCTAAGTTTTCATAAACATGTATAGTTGATAATTCCCTCGATTGTGCTTGTTCTGCTCTTGTTCTAGAGTGATTTATAAACTCATCTATATCTCGTTCGATAATTTCTCTAAAATTTGTTAAACCTGCAAGATTATGGAAAATTACCCCCGTCGTTTTAGATATGCGATAAGCGGAGCTTAATGCCAAAGGCATATCGCAAGCTTCAATTTGCTTTTGAATAACAGGTGAAAGTTCTTCTCGTATTTGTCGAATATTCCAATGTAAAGCATCACTTTGATAATTAGATGAGAGACGCTTGATGCGTTCTTTTATCCAATCACTATCAAATTTTTGTTTTGTTACTTTATGGCTATATTTTTGATTTTTAGATGCACTTTGATAGTATCCAAGAATCACAGACACTTGTAAAAGACTCATTAAGCAAATAGTATCCCATTGTAAAAAATCTCTATCTCCATCAGAGCCTTCATCTTTAACTACAGGAATTACAGTAGCTCGTTTACTTCTAGATATTGTGTCATATACTCGTGCATATGGATAGGAACGAGTGCGTTTAGGTGATACCCATTTACTAATGGCAATTTCATTAATTTCATCTTTAACAATGCAGCTTGTTGGAGTAGTATTAATATCAAAATCATTGATGTTAATAATATTTAATTGCGATGTCAAAAATGATTTATATCTGACATCATCAATCTTTGCAATAATTCTTGTTGTCAAATCTCTCATTTTTATTAATCAGTCTAGTAATGCAGATAATAATATACAAAAAAGATTATCCTCTAACAGGATTTTGAATTGATTCCATGAAGAAATTTAGGGAGTTGTATATCAAGGAATTCATGAGCGAAATTGGGTGAGAATTTCCCACCCAATCAAAATAATAATCCTAAACTTTAAACTTCTCAGTAATGCGTCGCATTGCTTCCTCAACATTCTCACGACTGTTAAATGCGGAAATGCGGAAATAACCTTCCCCAGCAGCACCAAAACCGGAACCAGGTGTACCAACTACATTCACAGTATGTAATAACTTATCAAAGAAATCCCAACTCGAAAGATTATTTGGTGTTTTCAACCAAACATAAGGTGCATTCACTCCACCAAAAACTTGAATACCCGCAGCAGTTAATCTTTCTCGGATAATTTTTGCATTTTCCATGTAGAAATTCACCAAAGCTTTAGTTTGGGCTTTTCCAGCTTCTGAATAAACCGCTTCTGCACCACGTTGGATAATGTAGGAAACCCCGTTAAATTTGGTTGATTGACGACGATTCCACAATTTCCATAATTCCACATCCGAACCATCAGCAGCTTTTCCTGTGAGGGTTTTGGGTACTACTGTTAACGCACAACGGGTTCCGGTAAAACCTGCATTTTTCGAGAAAGAACGAAATTCGATCGCACAATCTCTAGCACCTTCAATTTCGTAGATTGAATGGGGTAAACTGGGGTCGGAAATAAACGCTTCATAGGCAGCATCAAAGAAGATAATCGCACCATTTGCCTTAGCGTATTTTACCCAAGCTTGGAGATGTTCTTTTGTTGCAGTCGCTCCTGTGGGGTTGTTGGGAAAACAGAGGTAAATTAAATCGACTTTTTCTGTTGGTATCTCTGCGGTAAAGTTGTTTTCAGCAGTCACAGGAAGATATACTAAACCACCATATTCCCCTGCTTCGTTGACATCTCCCGTATGTCCTGCCATGACGTTTGTATCGACATATACGGGATATACAGGGTCAGTTACGGCAATTTTGTTGTTATTACCGAAGATATCGAGAATATTACCGTTATCGCATTTAGAACCATCAGAAATAAATATTTCCGCAGCGTCAATTTCGCAACCCCGTGCTTGGAAATCATTTTGTGCGATCGCTTCTCGTAACCAAGCATAACCTTGTTCGGGACCGTAACCTTTGAATCCTTCTCTAATTCCCATTTCTTCGACTGCTTTTATCATTGCAGTACGGCAGGCTTCTGGCAATGGTTCGGTGACATCACCAATTCCTAAGCGAATTACTTTAGCGTCGGGGTTGGCTTCGGCAAATGTGTTTACCCGTCTGGCAATTTCTGGGAAGAGGTAACCTGCTTTGAGTTTAAGGTAGTTATCGTTAATAGTAGCCATGTTTTTCTGTTGAGTAAGGATTGAACAAAACGCTTAAAAAATAAAGTTTACCGTGCTTCGCAATCCTTTCGCTGAAATCTATCTTCAGAAATATCACAATCCATAGGGTAAATAACTAATAGACTTGTCGGGAAATTAATTATGCGTTCCCCCGAACTCCCTTGTAGAGACGTAGCAATGCTACGTCTCTACGTCTTTTCCGGAGATGTCTAATAAATAAGGGCAAACAGCCAATAAATAAGGGCAAACAGCCAATAAATAAGGGCAAACAGCCAATAAATATGGACAAACAGCCAATAAATGAGGGCAAACAGCCGTTTGCCCCTACAATATTTTTACCTTTTCCCAAAATTAAACGAGCTGAAATATGAATGATACCTTGTTTCGCCGACCGAGGCTGAAGCTAAGGTCTGATTTTAATTTATACCAAATTCCTGGAATTAAAGGATATTGATTGATATAAGTGCCGTTAGCACTGCCCATGTCTTGGATATAGTATTCGTCACCATCAAAGCGAATTTGAGCATGAATGCGGGAAACAACTTCAGTATTGGGGAAATCGGCAAGATTGACTTCTAAGGGGAAATCGCCGTAAGACTTACCAATATTTAAAACTTCAAAATGTTCTGGTAATTCAATGATGCTACGGGTTTGAATATTCAATAACTGGGCAACGGGTTGTTGGAGAATTGTTGGTGATGGGGATGGAATATCTGGAAGTTGTGTTGCTGGACTGGTGCTGGATGCTACTCCTGTACCACCCATATATATGGTTTGAGCTGTGAAACTCAGTACTTTAGTGGTGAGGAGATAATTGAAGACAGCAAAGGAAATTAAACTAAAAACAAGACTAGTATAAAAGACTGCTTTGATGCCGCTAAATAGTAAAACTATGCTACCTAGAAATGGTCCTAGCGTTTGTCCCCAGGAGACAATTGTCATATTGACTGCCATAAATCCCCCACGAGATTCTTGGGCTGCAAGTCCTGCTAAGAGTGCTTGGGAAGATGGTAAGGAAAGACCTTGAGCAGCACCAAGTAGAAACATGGGTATAAACAGCAACCAGACATTCGGGACGAGGGGGATGATTAAAAATGCGATCGCAAATAACAAAAAGGAAAGTTTGATTTGCTTAATTTCCGAAATATGCTGCACAATTCGTCCTAATTGAGATGCGACTAGGGCAAGGGAAATTGACATGCTGGCAAGGATAGCACCATTAAATCCGGCGGATGTCTGAAATTTTTGTGTTGCGAGTATGGGAATATAGGTTAAGCATAAAGTTTGCAGCAAAAACACAGACATCATCCCAAAAAAAAGTCCGATTACGGGACGTTTATTAATGCTGCTAGCGGTCTTTTGAAAATAGGTTTTTAGGTCAAATTTTTCAGTATGATGTTGATGTTTTGGTATTTTTAATGTTGTAATTGTTAAAAGTGCGATGGGAATTGCAATTACTGCGGGTAAAAATGTAAATCGCCAGTTTAATTCACCCAGTTTTCCACCAATTAAGGGAAAAATTGCCCCACTCATGCCAATTAATCCGGCATTAAATGCCATTGCTGTACCTAAGGTTCTACCGCGATAAATATCTCCAATAATTGTTAATTGTATTGGTTCTAAACTAGCGGCTCCAATCCCTTGTAAGCATCGCCAGCTTAAATGAGTGGTAAAGTTAGATGTCATGCTGCTTAATGCACCACTAAAGGCGAATAATAGCAGTGAAGGTATGAGAATGACTTTGCGACCGAGAATGTCAGCTAAGATGCCAAATAGGGGTGTAATAATGGCGCTGGGTAATTGATAAATTGTCGATGTCCATGATACCTGAGCTTCGGAAACTTGGAAGAAATTTTGGATAATTGGTAGTACGGGATTAAATAATGTTCCTCCTAATATCCCCATCAAAGTTATAAAGTTGATGATATAAAAGTTTTTATCTTGGAAGATATTGGTGTTACTTTTGGGCACGGTTTTTGTCTTTGTGAAATTCATGGCTTTAATTTAAGTAGGTAGGCGTGAATATCTATATTTGAGAAGAGATAGAATGTAAAATAAAAATGATTTTACCAATTTAAATTTTGCTTGCGTAATTTGTTTTATGCCCTTCTACTTATAATTAATTAGTAATTATTAGTTTGTTTCAAACTTATATGATTAACTTAGTTTTTCAAAGAATCTTTTTTTAATCCATAAAGAAAGATAAAGATTAAGGAGGGAAGATTGGGAATTAGGTAAATATGAAAAATTAGCAACTATAGCAGTCTGATTTTATTTGTGAAAATTCAATCATCCGTAGGGGCAGGGTTTTCCTGCCCTTCTGAATGGTAATATTGATAATTCTACAAGGGATATTTTATTTTCTGGAAAACCCTTAATAGGAATATATTTCTTATTTTCACAAATGATTTAGGATTGCTATATCCCTCTTCTGTCACTTTCCGGTTTTTCCTATTATTAATACTTTCTACGCAGAATGTATACTAGGCAATACAGCGTTTACTCATCTAATTTTGGTAAGTTCCGCGTTTTCATCGATTTCTATGAAGAAAAAACCCTGCTATCACTTACTGCATAAAAACTCTAGAATTCAGAAATGATAAAACTTTTCGGAGAATGATAGAAGAGGGATATTAACATTACCTAATCCCAAATATAGTTAAGCTAGAGCCATTCCTAACTGTCTTCCGGTTTCGGGTCCAACGATACCATCAACTGTAATATTACGGTCTTGCTGAAATTTTTTAACCGCATTCTCAGTCAATGTATCAAAGTTACCATTAACTGTAATTTCATATCCCAAGCGAGATAAATCACCTTGCAAACGTTCGACATTTGTACCAGTAGAACCAATTTGTAAAACAGGAATTTGAGACATTGTTATTTTCCTTGTGTGTTGATACTTCTTTAATAGCGGTGGAACTTTTCAAAATATGCACGATACTCAGTTAAGCGATATTTCTCACCTGGAGAAAAACTAGTTTATTGAGAATAACTAACCATCAAAACCGAAATTATTGGTTGATAAACCCGTTTTTTTAGGTCTTGTTGAGAATGATGCAAGATGTAAATTAAGCGATGTCCCATTCCACTTTTAGACTTGTATAACCACGGTTAAGCATTGCGGGGATGTGGGTTAGCTGTTGATTGGGAGCAAGTCTTAAATTTGGTAAACGCTGCGATAGTACCTCGATCGCGATGCGTCCTTCTCGACGTGCTAAACTCGAACCCAAACAATGGTGCATTCCATGACTGAAGGCAATATGGTTAACAGGTGCTTCTTGGAAACGTTCGATATTGAATTTGTCTGCATCTGGGTATCGAGTCTCGTCACGGTTAGCAGAACCATAAAGGATAAGAATTCGCGAACCTTGGGGTATTGTAATTTCTCCTATTGAAACTTCTGCGATCGCAATGCGAACCATTGATGGTGCGGGAGTATCGTATCTGAGTACTTCTTCGAGCGCAGCAGGAATTAGCGCGGGATTTTGATGCAGCTTTTGCCAGACTTCGGGACGTTCCGCTAAGAGTTTGATTGAGGTGGCAATGAAATCTGCACTGGTTGCATGTCCAGCAACAATCATTTCGCACAATAGTAAAACTAACTCAGGAGTACTCAAGCCAGAATCTAGGATATTGGTGATTAAGTCGTTTGCAGGTGCTTTGCGTTTTTCTTCGATTAAGCTAGCAACGAAATTTTGTAAAGAAACAAAACTGCGAGCGCATTCGACTTGACGTTCTGGAGGTAGGGGAGACGAGAATAGTTGCGTCATGTCTTTTGCCCAGCTTGCGACTTTGGGCATTATATCCAGGGGAACGCTGTACATCGTCAGGATGACTTCAAGGGGTATTGGATGGGCAAATTTTTCGATAATTTCAGCACTACCGTCATTAATAAAACCATCCAATAAGCGATCGCTAATTTTGCGAATCGATGCTTCTACATAAGTTAGCTGTTCTGGTGCAAACACTTTCATAAACGGAGCGCGTAAGCGTTTATGCTGTTCTCCATCGCTGTTAATTAGGGAAACGAAGGGGAAACCTTGACGCAATACGTCGATGACTTCGGGTGTGGAATTAACTATTGATTGCAGGCTATTGGCAGAGGAAAATCTAGTTGGGTCTTTAAGGACGGTAATAATGTCATCATAACGGGTGAGGACATAAGCATTAAATAATGAACTGTAAAATATCGGTTCTTCTTTCCTCGCACGCTTAAAGAAACTGTAGGGATCGTCGAGTTGGGGATTAATGAAAGGTTGGAATTCTTTTCCCAGATGGGGACAGGTTTTGGTTTCCAGTTGGGTTACATATTGTTCAGTCATTACTTTGATTCCTTTTTTTGAGATAAGTATGTATGAATTTGTCTCACGCAAAGTACGGCAGAGTCGCAGAGAGTAAGAGTTTTAAATACCCAACTTTCCTTCCACTAGCTAACACCTAACTACTCAAAGCTTTTATATTCTCCGCGTCTCTGCGTCTGTGCGTGAAGTAAATTAAAACTACTGATAAATAGCAAATGGATTGCCCTCTGGGTCAACACCAGAAGCGACTTTGAGGTTCGGGGGAGTGTCGCGAATTGCACCTAATTCCACACCGCGATCGCATAAAATTTTGTAGGCAGTTTCAATATCTTCGACACTAAAAGCTAGTTTGGTTCGGTCTTCTCCAAATTGCTTTTCGCCGTTGTAGTGCAATACCAGCGTGCATTCACCAGTGGCTAATTCTACCCACACTTGGTCGCTATAATTATCCAAACCTGGTGGGGATTTAATGGTTAAATCTAGCTTGTCGCAGTAAAAATTTATCTGCCGAGCCATGTCATGTACGTAGAGAATTGTTTTGGTTAAACCTTGGGTAAGACTCATGTTATTTACTTCTCTTGATTAGATTAGTTAAAGGTGACTGGTAAATGATTGGGACCGTGGAAGATAATATTGTTTGCCCAGTCGATGTTTTCAGTTGCTAGTTGAAGTTGGGGTAAACGGTTAAGCAAAACATTCAAGGCAATTTGACCTTCTGCACGGGCTAAAGCTGAACCAAGGCAGTAATGAATCCCACCACCAAAGCCGGCATTTTTAGTGTCTTCACGCTGAATATCAAAAACTTCGGGATTTTGAAAACGTGCAGGGTCACGATTTGCGGAACCAAGCATAATTCCCACACTATCCCCACGTTTAATTAATTTACCGCCAATTTCTATGTCTGCATAAGCCCAGCGTGTAACCATTTGAATTGGGGTGTCATAACGAATTATCTCCTCGATGGCATTAGGTATCAATTCGGGATGCGATCGCACTAGTTTGTAAGCTTGGGGATTTTGGAGGAATGCTAGTGTTCCCTTGGCTATCAGGTTAACTGTGGTTTCGTGTCCTGCCGTGAGCAAGTGGGTACAAGTCGCAACAATTTCTTCGTCGGTGAGTTTGTCTCCTTCGTCTGCGGCTTTAACGAGGTTGGAAATCAAATCTTCTTGGGGGTTGGCGCGTCTGTCGGCGATAATTGGCTTAAAGTAATCGATAAATTCTTGACTGGCTTTTTCCGCGTTTTCGTAAATTTCTGGTGGTGGTTTCAAACGGGAAGCACTGGCATTTTGCAATGCTAAAGCCCATTTGCGAAACTTGGGGTGGTCGTGGGGATTGGCTCCCAACATAATCGCAATCACCATGATTGGTAAAGGAAATGCATATTCTTCTACCAAATCCATCTCTCCACGGGCATGAACTTTATTGAGAAGACTATCGGCAATTTGGTAAACGGCAGGACGCAAATTTTCTACAACTTTTGGGGTAAATGCCTTACTGACTAAGGATTTTAAGCGGGTGTGGTCGGGTGGTTCCCGGAAGACTATCCACTTACTTACCATTGTCAGGAAAGCACTATATGCGGTCGGTACTGGTGTTGTTTCCACATCATCACGTTTGATGTGTTCCCGACCAAATCTGCGGTCTTCCATAATTTCATCACATCTTCGTAGCGGAAGACGTACCAAGCACCGGGTAAGTTGGGATTTGAGGAAACTCCCCAATGTACTGGGTCTTGTTCTCTGTAGTGACGGTAATATGTGTAGGGGTCTGAGGTGACTGCTGGAAGAAATGGATTTAATCTTTCGATGGTGGAAGTTGTCATATTTTTCTCCGAGAATTGTAGATATAGAGAGATACGATATAAGTAGGTGGGCGTTAAAAAACATAAATACATTTTGTCATTGCGAGGAGGCACGACGAAGCAATCGCAAGGGTTTCGAGTACTTTACATTTCGTTACATAGTTGTAAATTTTCTTGCCCACCTACTTATCGGGTCTTTATCTTGCTGATACTAGTTGTAATGGATACTGAAGTTTAGATAACATCTGTGTCATTTGTTCGCGTCCGCAGGTGAAAACCTTTGCGACAGAAGCTCTACACTCTAAATCTCTAACGTAGTTTGTGAGATTAGGTAAGTATGTGTAGTCATAAACCATACGTAAATAGGTAAGGGTGGGAGCTGCGGCACAATCTGCTAGGGAAAATTCATCACCTGCTAACCAAATTCGATTGGTCAATTTTTGCTCCAATAGTAGTAATGCTGTCTCTAATAATCGTTTTGGTTTCACGATTTCTTTACCGTTTCGCTCCGCTTCTGGACGTTGCTTGTCTGCGAACAAAGCTTCGCGTCCAGTATTGATATAAACATCAATTATCCGTTCTAATAACCGCACTTCAATTGCTTGCTGGGAATTTTCAGGGATTAAGCGGGATGTGTGGGGAAAGGTTTGATCGAGGTATTCAATGATGAGATTTGCTTCAAATATTACTGTTTCTTCATCAGTAATTAGTGTAGGTATTTTGGCAAAGGGGTTAATTTGAGAATATGCTTCCCGTGCTTTTATATCAAAAAGGTTTACCTCAATTGGAGTGAATTTAATCTGTTTTTCATTGAGAGCGATGAGGACACGCTGAGAATAGGATGAAGCTGGAGCGTAATAAAGTTTCATTGGTTAATATCATCTGTTTGTTTACATAAGTTTTGAATTCACGCAGAGACGAGAAGAGAAGAAAATGGGAGTAATTAATAGCCTCTTATTTGGTTTATTAAAGTTCCAGCATCCTCAGGCAAAGTGTCACCTCTCCAAGCAACATGTCCATCTGGTCGAACTAAAATAAAAGCGCGATGTTCGCAAAGTTGAGCAATTTCGGGATTATTAATTTGCTGGTTGGTAAAGGGTACATTTCTTTCTTGACAAGCTTTAGCAAATTTTTCAATTTCTGGTGCGGGTTTAAACGATATCAACACAAACCCATGACCAAATAAATCTAAAGTTGATTTACCTGGTTCCAGCCAAGCATGGGGAAATCGACAACCCGGATAACTAGTTTGCTGCCATTGGAAAGCGTCATTGGTTGGTGGTTCTCCATCGGGGATAATTATTGACGATTCGTAACGAAAACCAAAATGAACTCCTGGTGCATCAAACTCCTGTTTCACGTTGCTGCGTTCCATTCCCACAGCCATTTCCTTACGAATGCGATCGCCTTCTTTTGTGTCGCTTGTAATTATTGGGGGTATACTACGTTTTTGGGTGCGTTCTAAGTTAGCGTTTGCTTCTTCTAGGTTTCGGACTGCGATCGGTTTGCGTTCAATTTCGTAGGTGTTGAGTAAATTAGTTCCACCCCAACCCTGAATTGTGGCAGCTAGTTTCCAACCTAAGTCAACTGCATCACCTATTCCCGTGTTCATACCGAAACCACCGGAGGGTGAAAGTGTATGAGCGCTATCACCAACAAAGAAGATATTTCCGGCTCTATACTGGTTTGCGACACGATGACTTAAGCGCCAAGGAATATTAGAAACAATCTCGAAGGGTGTATCAATTGATATGGCTGCCCGGATAGATTCTTCCGCATCACGTACTTGACCATCTGCTTGCGGTTTTAAAATTAAGCGATATAGTTCTTTTCCATCTACTGCCCGTAGTGGTTCCTGAATTACAGGATTGACTAGATAATAAACCATTGCATGATTTTTTCCCATTTGTTCGGCTAGCTTGGGAGCTCGAAAAACCACACTTTGGAATGTTTGTGTTGGGTGGAAGGTGGTAGCATCAACACCGCAAGCTTTACGTATCAAACTGCGGGAGCCATCGCAAGCTACCATGTATTGAGCGTGAATTATTTCTGTTGTTCCTGTTTCTAAGTTTGTTACTTGAGAAACTACACCTTTATCTGTTTGCTCAAAGCTATCCAAACGAGACTGAAATTTAATTATTCCATCGGGATATTGACCCAAAAATTTCTGAAATATTGGTGCAAACCAGTCTTGGGGACATACTTGCTCTGTTTCTGGTGCGTAGTCGGGTAGGGTTCTTTCTGCATAGCTAGGAAAATGCGCTCGGTATATTTCATGACCACCAACAGATGTGACCCAAGCAATATCTAAAGTATGTTCGGGAGACCAACCAGCGTTGCGTATCTGTTGGGAAATCCCCCAACGTCGGCAAAATTCCATCGAACGTGGTCCAACTGTGCTAACTTTGGGGTCGTTGACGATTCCATCGGTCTGTTCTATGAGGATGCAATTAATACCCTGATAGCGTAGTTCTACTGCCATTGCTAAACCAACAGGACCACCACCAATTATTAGTACATCTGTTTCAAGGGTATTGTTGTTTGTGGAAGATTCTAAAATGCTCATATAGCTCGTATCCCAAAGGTGCTTTCATTACTCGTACTGGTAGGCAATCGTTAGAATTAGTGATAAGTAGTGGTGCAAAAATATCTATACATCTCGAAAACCCCAAACCCTTGGGATTGCTTCTTTACGTCGCAATGACATATATATTTAATTTTGCCTAACCACTTAACTAGCTCAAATTAAGTAGATGTAACTCGATTTAAGTTATGCGGTTATCAAAAGGGCAAAGTTAGTTTTGGTCTAGCTTTTCACTTTCTAAATTCTTATAGCGATAGACGATCCAGATTTATGCACAGAGGATAGAAAAATGAGTGAGCGTCCTATTTGATTTTTAACGCTTCACCAAGGTAATTTACTTCCATCCCAAGAGAAAAACTCCCCTGTATCCGTCGGTTGAAGTTTTTCGATTACCGTCAATAATTGATTTACAGTACGTTCGACAGAGAATAGCTTTTCTGGTGGGACATTTTTCTGAAATGGCTGGGAAAGCTCTGTATCGGTTGTGCCGGGATGTAAGGTGACTACAATGGTCTTTGGACAGCTTCTTCCATACTCGATCGATACATTTCGCATCAACATGTTTAATGCTGCTTTTGATGCACGATAACCATACCAACCACCGATTTTATTGTCACCAATACTACCTACTTTTGCAGAAATAGCAGCAAATACACTAGTTTCTTTATGCTTAAAAAGTGGTTGTAAATGCTTTGCTAAGAGTACACTCGTAATAGCATTAACTTGAAAATAACGGGTTAAATTTTCGACATTAATTTGACGCAGGCTTTTTTCTGGTTGGAGATTGCGATCGTGCAATAATCCCACACAATTGATGGCAAAATGCAGCTTGTCTGTATCTGCACGAATTTTCTCGATGCATTGGGCAATTTGTTCCTCGTCCACAATATCAACCGCAAAACAAGTTAATTTATTTGGATGAGCATCTAAAAGCGCAAATAAACCAGAGGCAGATTCAGGATTGCGGTAAGTTGCATAAACTTTACCCACTCTACTATCCGACAAAAGTTTTTCCACAAATCCCAAACCAATACCCCGACTAGCACCAATAACCAAGCTATTAATAAGATGATTTGCATCCAAAAACGACATTCTTCTTTTCCTATTTCCTATACTCAAAAATTCTAATGTATTATTTCCTGTAATAATTTAGGATTTTCCCTATGCATCATCAAGAAGGAAAGATTCCCACAACTGGAGGAATAGAATTGTATTATCAAGCATGGCAACCTGATGGTGTTGTGCGAGGAATTTTAGCGATCGCTCATGGTTTGGGTGGACATAGTGGTTTATACGGTAATATTATCAATCAATTAATACCTCAAAATTTTGCCATTTATAGTATTGATTTGCGCGGACATGGAAAATCACCCGGTCAACGTGGGTATATTAATTCTTGGGATGAATATCGTGATGATGTCGGTAATTTTCTCAAATTTATTACTAGCAAAAATCCCGAAATTCCCTTATTCCTGCTCGGTCATAGCTTGGGTGGTTTGACAGTTCTAGATTATGCATTGCACTCTGCGATTCAATCCGAAAAACGACCAAAACTCAAAGGTTTAATTACTTTTACCCCAGCATTAGGAGCATCAGGAGTTCCCCTACTTCAACTATTATTAGGGAAATTTTTATCACGTATATACCCACGTTTTTCGATGAGTACGGGTCTAAATTTAAGTTTATCTTCTCGTGATGAAGAAGTAATTAAAGGTTACGCAAAAGACCCATTAAGGCATACGATGGGTACTGCACGTTTATCAACAGAATATTCTCGTACTGTAAATTGGGTTTACGAACATGCGATCGCACTAGATATTCCCTTTTTAATGATGCTTGCTGGGCAGGATAAGGTGACTTTCCCTGAAGGAAGTCGCAAGTTTTTTGAGAAATTGACTTTCCCTGATATTGAATTAAAGGAGTACCCAGAAAGTTATCACTGTATCCAGGATGATTTAAATTATCGAGAGGTGTTGGCAGATTTAGAGGATTGGTTAGAACGACATTTGTAGGAGTCGGGAATTCAGAATTCAGCAATCAGGATTTAGAATTCAGCAATCAGAATTCAGGAATCAGGATTTAGAATTCAGGAATCAGGATTTAGAATTCAGGAATCAGGATTTAGAATTCAGCAATCAAAAATCAAAAGCTTTACATATACCGATCGACTGCACAGAGATGTAATTGCAATCTACTGTATGTAAAATGATGAATGGAAGAATTAATTAATATTTAAGAGCCATATCATATAACTGATGAATACACAAGACGCAGCAGCAATAAAAGCAGTAGAACAAGGGGTGACAATATGCGATCGCACTCACTGGGGACGTATTAAAATAACTGGTGGCGATCGTCTGCGTTTTCTCCATAACCAAAGCACTAACGATTTTGAATCACTCAAACCTGGTCAGGGTTGTGACACTGTTTTCGTCACTTCCACAGCTAGAACTATCGACTTAGTTACAGCATATGTCGGTGATGATGCAGTAATTCTTTTGGTTTCCCCCAACCGTCGCGAATACCTAATGCAATGGTTGGATAAATACATATTTTTTGCAGACAAAGTAGAACTTGCAGATGTCACAGAAACGACATGTACTTTTAACGTTATTGGTTCTAAAAGCGACGAAATTATTGAGAAATTAACCGCAGGTGAACTAATTGGACAACCTCTCCACAGTCACAAAGTATATAATATTTCCCCAATAGAAGAACTTCACATCGCTGTTGGTAGTGGTTTAGCATCTGCTGGTTACACCTTAATCTTACCAGCCACTCACAAAGAAATCCTCTGGAACCAACTACTAGAAATGGGTGCAGTGGAAATGAGTCAAACTGCCTGGGAAACCCTGCGAATTACCCAAGGTCGTCCCCTACCCGAACGGGAATTGACTGATGATTATAACCCTTTAGAAGTCGGTTTATGGCAGACTATCTCTTTTAATAAGGGTTGTTATATCGGACAAGAAACCATTGCCAGATTAAATACATATAAAGGCATAAAAACATACCTTTGGGGAATTAAATTAAATTCATTAGTTGAACCAGGAAGTACTATCAATTTAGGTCAAGAGAAAATCGGAATTCTCACGAGTATTACGGAAACAACTGATGGATATTTTGGATTAGGTTACATTCGCAGCAAAGCAGGTGGTGTTGGTTTAAAGGTGACAATTAGCAATAGCGAAGGTGAAGTTGTAGAAATTCCCTTTGTTTCCCATCAATACCCAGATTAATCTTTGACTGTAATATTGTTTCGTTTGGTTGCTGCAATGTGTCGCATGGTGCAGCTTCTTACCCATTGCGTGCAAGGGTTCCTATTATTATGTATCTATTCCTAACGGGACTTAGCTATTGTTAGGATTTTGGTAAATTTTTATAGATGCCATCAATGCCGCAGCACAAGATATTCTCAAAATTATGGTAGCGGCAATTTTCCAAAAGATTCTCAATGCATAATTACCCACCCTAATCGCGGAATTAGAATATTATTTGCAGCACAGTACAGGTAAAATCATAGTGAATACACAAAAAATATTTCACATCAACGCTCTAATATCCTCCCTCCCAGACATCGAAATAATTACCGACACTTCGCAAGTCGCGAAACTATCTCAGGACTACCACACCTTCAGCCCCATCCTCACCGCAAAACTAGCAGGAAAAGCTGGAGATATTGTCATTCGTCCAGCTAATCAAAACGAAGTCTTAAAAATTGCAGCAGCCTGTGCCAAATACAAAATTCCCATCACCCTTAGAGGAGCCGGTACAGGGAACTACGGACAATGTGTCCCCCTCTATGGCGGTGTAATTTTAGACACAAGTAGGATGCAAAATATCTGTTGGGTAAAACCAGGAATTGCACGGGTTGAAGCAGGAGTCAAACTTGCAGCACTTGACAAAAAAGCCCGTGAAACAGGTTGGGAAATGCGTATGGCTCCCTCAACTTACCGCACAGCGTCAATAGGTGGATTTATCGCTGGAGGTAGTGGGGGAATAGGTTCAATTCAGTATGGATTGATGGGAGAAAGAGGAAATCTTCTCGCTTTGCAAATTATCACCCTCGAAGACGAACCCCGAATTATCGAGTTAAGAGGAGATGAAGTACAAAAAGCTAATCATGCATGGGGGATTAATGGCATTATTACAGAAATTGAAATTCCCCTCGCACCAGCATATCCTTGGGCTGAAATCATCGTCACTTTTGATGAGTTTATGCAAGCTGCAAAATTTGGGCAAGCACTGGCTGCATCAGATGGCATTATCAAAAAAGAAGTTGCTATTTTTGCTGCTCCAATTCCTCAATATTTTACAGCTTTGCGGCAATATATTCCGCAGAATCAGCACGCAGCAATATTAATTATTGCTGAACCAAGTTTAGAGTTTTTGCCAAATTTAATCGAGCAGTACCAAGGTAAAATTACATATCAAAAATCAGCACAAGAGGCACTTAAGGGTACACATTTAGCAGAATATACTTGGAATCACACAACTTTACATGCAAGAAGTGTAGACGATTCTATCACCTATTTACAAAGTATATATCCATCCGATAATCTGCAAACAATTGAGCATATGTATCATCATTTTGGAGATGAAGTGATGATGCATTTAGAATTTATTCGTGCTGGTGGCAAAGTTGCGAATCCAGGGTTGCAATTGGTACGATATAAAGATGAAGAACGTCTTAGTGAAATTATTCGCTATCACGAAGAGCATGGGGTATTTATTGCTAATCCCCATAGTTACTTTATTGAAGATGGTTGGAAGCGAGTAATCGATCCTGAGCATTTAAAGTTTAAAGAAATGGTTGACCCTTATGGTTTAATGAATCCGGGGAAAAGTAAAGTTTTGGCTGTTGCTTTTGCTGAAGATGCTGGAAATTAATCATATATTCGTAGGTTGGGGACAGGCGCATGTATGGATATTTGCGGCGATATGATAAGCTTCATGTTTGCGTCGTAACCCAACATTTTCTTATTGTGTTTTTCTGCTCTCGATATTAATATGTTGAGTTAATAATATTAACATTAAAATTGAAGTGTGCTAATAAATAATGACTAATGATTCAATTTCATTAAGTCAATAAAAAACAATAATCAACCATTATTTATTAGCGATTAATTAAACTAGTTAATTATTAACAACGTTCGTCAAATCGGGTATAGAAACCACCATATTTAATCCAGTATTGTTTCAAAGTATGATGAGGAGTATGCAAACTAGCTTTTGCTTGATATAATACTACTTTACGGTGTGCCCCCATCCAAATTTTATTGATAGGTTCAACCGAAATTAAACTACCTCCTAAAGACTCGACACATTCAGAAAATCGCTCAACTGTTGTATATTCAACAGTCTCTAAAATAAAAAAATGACCAGAACAAATTAAATGACGGGTGCGAATCCAACACCGCATTTTTTTTCAGCCTGTGGGGGCAGCATTTTGATTTTATTTGAGGTAAATTCATGTGATGTAATGTCATTTGAATCAACTTGCATTAACATAGTTATTCACCCACGCTAATCTCAGCTATTTCGTCTGCAAAACTTTGCTTTTTTTCAAAACATAAAGGTCCAGCAGTTGAACCCCAAATCTGTTCGTGAGTTTCGATGTCCATACCTTTGTCAAGGCTATTCCAAGTGTTTTCGGTGAGTTCAACTTCACTAATTAAATAAGTTTGACGACCGTTACGGGGAATAAGACATTTGTTTCCCGGTTCTACACCTCCTTGAAATATTTTACCTTGGCGTTTAAATATCATCGAACAGCAGTAGCGTCTCTCTATGCTGTGATGATTAATTGTCTGAAGAATGGTTAATTCTCGCGCTGCACCTGCATATTGAATTGGGTCTTTTAAACTGTAATTTTCGATATATATATGGTCTCCATTATCAATCAGACGATGTATACCCTGTCGATATGGAGTCCATAAATCGTAGTCGTAAACTTGTTCAGAATAAAATCCAATTCCTGAGAAAAATTCAAATGCTAAAGGACGAAAAAGTACGTGGATGTGAGCATATTGTTTGGGATTTTCAAACGCTTGCTTTTGATTGCTGAAATCTCCAGCCATCCATCGCGCTAGGGTCATTAAATCGCTGGTGCTTGTGCCAGGATGATTGAGCGATATAGTCATATTGTCCCTTTAGAACAGAAAGCAAAAATATGTCTCTATAATGTTTTAACCTAAATTTAGTTAATAGCCTGGGGAAAAGCTAGATTTTGGATGATGCAAAACTAACTATTAGCAAGAGAGCGAATTTCTGATGCAAAGGAAGCTGTAGTGATACCGTTACCATCGCTGGTTTTTATCATTGCGACTCGAAAACGCACGTTAGGATTTGCAAACCAAATTCTTTCCTCAGCAGCAGCGCGATCGTATCCGGTGATTAAGGTGAAAACCCCATCATCCCCAAAATTATATCTACCTGCTGCGTTGACTGTTTCTGCATAACCGCGATCGCGCAAAAGTTTTCCTTGGGCTGGGTTGGCTAAGTCGGGCACTGGAACCAATACTGTTGTTCCTGCTAGGGTTTTATCATCCCAGTCTGATTCCCCTTCCCAGGTCATCCGAAAGGGATGGGTGATATCCTGGGGGTTGATATGGTTGGTTTTACAAACTTCAATCACAGCCTCATCGTCGCAGTCTAGGGGTACAATATCGATTGTGGAAAGGATTTCTTCAAAATGGGCAAAAGCTAAATGATGTCCGCTACGTTGCGATCGCCATCTTCCAAATGAAAGTTCAAAGAATTCGGTAATGTTCATTACAAAAATGTTTTCAAAAATTAGATTAATATTCTATAAACCCACTAGCTCGAATTTCTGAGCTTAGAATTCGACTACGTATCATCACTATTTGCTCTATTTGCTCGAACTCATGCCCATATCTAACTTACTTTCAGCGATTGGAAAAAAAAGTTATGAAGGTACTGTCCGAGCAAAGCAAATAAAGCCGAGCAATACAATTGGCTACACAATTAACTGCGAGCTTTTTTTGTACGCTTAGTGGTTTTTGGCAATTTATCGGTCAATTTTTTCGCCAAGCTTTGGGAACTTTTCTCCTTAGCTTCTGATTTGCTTGTTGCTGGTTTTTCTATTTCCAGTTTTTTTGTTTCGACTTCCACTGTTTGGACTGCGGTAATTTCAGCATGGGTTGGTGCTTCCTCTGAATGTGAAGCTACAACCTCCGACGATACTGAAGTTTCTGCTGCTATTATCTCAGGTACTTGGTTTACAACGCTTTCGGCAATATCAAATGAAGGCATGACTACACTAACTATTTTTCCTCCATTTTTGGCAATGCGTTGTATAGTTTGAGACAAGCGTCCTAAAGAAACTCTGAGCGTATAGTTGCTATTTCGTAGGTGTTTGCTTGAAGCACCTGCCACTTCTAGCAAAACTATACGACTGTTGTAGTCGCTAAATGAAGCTGTACTAGTAGTTTCTATACCGTACATCTGAATTGCCTCCAAAGGAATAGTTAATGTCAGTAGTATTACGTAATTTGGTCTTTGGTTCGCGAAATAAGTTTTTTATCACGCTGACTCTAACCTTCTCAATTAGAAATTTGGTGTTTAATTGAGATGTTAGATAAAGATTTGCTATGTACGTAATAATTAGATTTGCGCGTAGTAGTATAAGCGGTTTGTCTGCGATGAATTTGATTGTAAAACAAATATTAATAATCAAATTAATACTCAATTAATCCGAACAGCGAATCAAACCTAATTATGAATTAATCTGAAAAGGATGTTTTAACAGCACAAGCAGACTAAATTTAGTCATGCTGTAGCTAGGGAATGCTTTAAAGCGATACCTACCCTTCGGGAACCTCTTTGAGGAACGGTAAGCTCCGCTAACGCATACGGTATGACAAAAAAGTAGCTTTTTCAAGTAGCTTTTTAAAATATCCAGTAATAGCTGATAATTTTCCCTCCAAACGTTGAATATTTTGCCTTGACATCTACCTCATGATTAATTCTCGTATGCTTCTGGGGGTATATTTATTACAAATTATGAATATTAATTATTTTTTGGGAAGTTAAAAAGCTGGGGAATGGGCTGTGCTTACCCAGAACCCCAGTTCCATTAATATGAGCTAATTGGTGGGAGTAAACCCAAATGTGGCAGCAAGTAGAATGAAACAATAAGCGCGATCGCGGAAGCTGCTATCCACAAAACCACATCTCGGTCAGAACTACGTAAAAAGCTTTGTAGAGTCAAAGGTGTTTTTTGCTTACTTAATGTTGGTTGTGGCAACTTATCGCGGTAATCTTTGCCATAGCGGGCAATTCTAGCAAAAGGTAAATCACCTTGATTTTGTTGGGGTAAAATCCGTCGTCGTTGATAGGGGACTGTATTCGAGTTAAAATTATTTAGATACTCTTGAGTATTTAATAATTCATCGATAAAGCCTTTTAGACCTTTGGTGGCTAAAACAATCGACCAAGCGAGAGTTTCGCGATCGCTATAAACCGAACGACCAAGAATGCGCTGAATACATATTTCTACGAAGCGATAATTATTGTTGCTGTCGTAATTTAATCGTCGAAATGAGTCCGAAGTTGCTAATCCGCGAATAAAATCTCTAACAGTAATTTGACCAGATATAAGTTGCGATTCCAAATAAGGTTGACGATTACTTACTAACATTTGTTGCTCGTGGAAAACTTGATAGTAAGCTGCCCAAATCAACTCATCCATTGTCGCTGAGTTGAATACATTGGCTGTTGTGTAGATTCTCGGTTGTTCTTCCCCAGGTATTTCAAATCCGTTTACACGTTGATTTTGAGAGGAGGGAGAGTAGGTTAGTAGAGGAAGTGCCATCGTAAAATCTATTTCTTAAAAACATCGATATCACTTTATCAAATTTAGTTTTGTCATAAATATAATGGTGAACAAAACATCATTTTTATTTTCTATCTTAATGATTATAATTAGAGTGACATCTTCAATTTTTATTACGAATTCTATGTTTTTGTATTGTTTTTCGTTAAGGAATATTTACAAATAGCTTGAAAGTTAGTAATTAAGGGCAATCAAGCTATTAGTACTAGCAAAAATGAGAATTTATCTTCATCAAAAGTTATGATTTTTGTTCGACTCCAAAACCGACTAACACAACTTCTTCGAGAGATTGTCCTTCGGGGGGACGACGGTAGGATAGAATACGACGGATGCGAAAGCTGGGGTTAATCATGAGAATGGAGTCAACAGCGACTACACGGGTATAGTTGGTAGTCATTAATAGCTCGTTTTTAGTAGCGTCAAAGTGAAAATCTGCGATGATGGGACGTTCCTCTTCGTAGGCGCGATCGCGAAGATATTTCCCTTGTAAAATGGTTGAGTCATTGGATTGGGTGACAAATAGCATATTCAACTGCTGGGAAACCTTCTCACCTTTTTCGGAAACGGTTTGAAACTCCAAATGATAACCCGGTAGAATACTTAAATCAGCAGGTACATCAAAATTATTATCTTGAATCACCTTGAGTTTGAGTTCATCGGTAATTGGTTCGACATTAAATTCAGTGTGCGATCGCTCGACTTCCTGCTGTGTTAGATAATGATAAGTACGTTCTGTTGTCCAGTTACCAACACAATTATCAAAAAATTTTTGAAATTCTGAGATAGGCATATTATTGGGGATTGGGAAATGGGTATGCTGAATCAAGATATAAACTCTTACTTCTGCGTCTCCTCGTCTTCACGCGAGATAAACTCATACCAATTATTCCACAGCTCCGGCACGTTTTAATAACTCCACAATTGCAGCAGAACCAACTATTTTTCTCGCTTCAGTCAAAGCAGTACTACCATAATCATTTCTCAAATTGACATCAGCATTATTTTCCAACAAAAGTGCAACCGACGCACCATGTCCTCTGACTGCTGCTAACATCAATGGTGTCCAACCAACAACATTAGTAGCATTAATATTTGCACCGCATTCAATCAAAACTTTAATAGCATCACTTTGACCATTATCAGCAGCTATGTGTAAAGCTGTATCCCCGATATAGTTTCCCACATTGACATCAATACCTCGTTCGATAAAAGCTTTGATATATTCTGCATAACCTTTACGGGATACTGACATCAAAACATTTTCTCGGTAATTATTATCGCCATTTATATCCGCTCCTTTTTCTAACAAAGCATCTATAACATAAGGATAATTCGATTCGACTGCGTACATAAGAGCAGTATAATTAGAGTCATTTCTCGCATTGACATCAGCTCCATGTTCGAGCAAAAAATCGACAACATTGAGATAACCTTCACCAGCAGCCATCATTAAAGCTGTCATACTGCCTTTACTTAGTGCATTTACATTTGCACCTTGGCTAATTGAGCTTTCAATTACAGCCATATCACCTCGAATAGCAGCAAAAATTAGTAATTCGTCGAGATTTTCGTTCACGATTTTAAAGGAAAAAGGAATGTATTGATGCGATATATCGCGTCACTTTGGTTTTTTTGCCCATTACCAAAATATCAATATTTAAACGCTGACATTTTGGCAATTAAATGGTCAAAATAAGGTGCGATTTGCGTAGTAATGCCTTCGGGAATTCCATCTTTTTGACTTGGTTCGCAGCGTTTTAAACTTGCTGTCTTAATCCCTTCTAATCCGAGTATCATTGCTTCTAAAGGTACTTCCAACTCTTCGTACAACAATTTCATATAATTTAACCCTTCAGAACTAGTATATTGGGTATGCTGTCCCCCGATTCCGTAAGTAATGCAGCGTAAAAAGTGCCAAAAATCACGCCAACAAGCTGACGCTCGCTCTGGTGGATAAAGACTACCTCCGGGGCTAGTGATGTCAGGATATTCTATTAATACTTGTTCACGCGCTTCATCTATAATTTCCGAAACGCGATCGCGCAAATTTTTAACTACGTCTATATACGCAATTCTATTTGGTGTCAGTGATTTTATTTGCTCTAAATCGATATCCGTCAGGTATTTACCAGAATCATCAGCAGCTTGGAAAATCTTGATAGCTTCGAGTGGATGGGAAGTTTGCCATTCTGCAAAGCTGACTATACGAGATTTAGCAATTAGTTCTTTAACTGTTTCTGTTAATGTCATTGGTTTTGTTGTTAATGGTTGTTACAAGTTAAAGTCATCGTATTTAATTTTTGCCACGACGATCCCATGACCAGGAAAACTGTAAAATAAAGCAACAATCGATATTTGCTGCCTGTTGCATGGAACTTGACCAAATCGAAGTAAATCTGAGAAACCCCGACTATCAGTATCGCTTAAAAGCGATCGCAGCGCTTAAGGATTACAGTGCGGAAGTAGCAGTGCCAATCTTGCGAAATCATGTGCATGATTCCGAGTTTTTAGTGCGTTCTTTTGTTGCGATGGGTTTGGGTAAGCAACCCACAGCCGACTCTTTCGCCGCTCTGATTGAAATGGTAAAATTTGACGATACGCCAAATGTTCGTGCTGAGGCAGCAAATTCTTTGTCGTTATTTGGTAAAATTGCAGCACCACAACTTGTAAAAGTATTTTTTCAAGATGACCACTGGATTGTTCGCCGTACTATTCTGGCAGCGCTGGTAGAATTAGAATGTGCTAATGAATTGTTTGATGTTTGCGTTCAAGCTATCCAAGATGAAGATACAACCGTACAAGAATCTGGTGTTGATGCGTTGGGATGTCTGGCAAATACTAACGTTCACCTTTCGGTATTATCTCAATTATTGGGGCTTGTGGGTCACGAATCTTGGCGAATGCGTCAGCGTACAGTTTATGCGTTGAAGCGATTTCAAGATTATCAAGCGAAGGAAGCGTTACGTTTAATGCGTCAAGACGAAGATTATCGCGTTGTTGGTGCAGTATTAGAAGATTTGCTACCAAAATAAAGCGCGTTTTTGCCCATACCCTTGGGGTTGAACGTCTAAATTAAATATTCCATAATCAATCAGGGTGGGATATTCCCACCCATACATTACCACCAAATGCGATCGCCATTTTCATCAACTCGTGCTTGTCGAATCACATCAGAAATTTCTTCTACATCTTTAATTCCCAAGTAAACCAGGTTTATAAAAAGGTAAAAAATCTTTATTTTATCTACCCTGGTAAATAAATTAAAATCATTTTGTAACTATACGGTTGTCTTATGTTTGTTCAAGATTTAGTCATGTGTCTGCAACTTTCCGCAAATAAATATATGCATCGCAATCTGAGACAAAAAGCTGCCGATTGCTATTTAAATCCCCCTTGTGGTTGTGTCAACCCCGGAAAAGAAATCGAGTGCGAAAGCTGCGAATACTTAGAGTCTTGCTTATCTCGCTGCCATTCTTCTGCTAGTAATTCCTAAATTATTAATATATCCAACTGACTATTGACTGAATATCGCATTTGTGTTATGACGATGTTAATATAAATAAAAATTAAATTTTAAAAGCGTGAATATTCCCTCATCATCTCACAAGCCGCGTGTCGCGTCATGGCAAGCGGTTTTCTCGTTCCTAATGTTTATTTTTATGTACCTACCGATTGGGGTACTGGCTTTTTATAGCTTTAATAAATCACCTTATAGTGCTGGATGGGAAGGGTTTACTTTTAATTGGTATCAAAAATTATTTAGTGACGATCGCATTCTTTCATCTCTAAAAAATAGCTTGGTAGTTGGTGTCAGCGCTGTGGCAATTTCTGCTGTCTTAGGAACTTTGATGGCAGTTGGTTTAGCACGCTATAGCTTTCCCGGCAAGGGTTTATATCGAGGAGTCGCTTATCTACCCTTAATTATCCCTGATATTGCGATCGCAGTTGCAACACTTGTATTTCTGGCTGCGTTTGCTGTTCCGTTGAGTATATCGACAATTGTGGCAGCACATATAGTTTTTTGTATCGCTTATATCGGGTTGGTAGTGTCTTCTCGTTTGACAAACCTCGATCCGCATTTGGAAGAAGCAGCACTAGATTTAGGTGCAAACCCAGTCCAAGCTTTTATTCAAGTTCTATTACCCCAACTAGCACCTGCAATTATCGCAGGATGTTTACTGGCTTTTGTCCTCAGTTTGGATGATTTTCTCATTGCCAGTTTTACTGCTGGTAGCGGTTCTAATACTCTGCCAATGGAAATTTTTAGCCGCATTCGTACAGGAGTTAAGCCAGATATTAATGCCTTGAGTGTTATTCTCATCACAGCGTCGTCATTTATCGCTGGGATTGCTGAGTTAATTCGAGTTAGAGGGGAACAGCGTTAGACTTAATATCTTTGCAAGTTTCCTCTGAATATCCAGGAAATTACCCCCCGTAATCCCCCAATACATCGGGGAAAAACTAGAAATATAATTCTCTCCCCTACCAGCAGGTTAGATACTGTCTTCTGTCACCTATATCTTAGCGCTAAAGCTCAGTCACGAAGAGTGCTGAGATATAAGCGACTCGTGCGCGAAAGTGCCCACAGGGATGCATCCCCGTAGCGCATTTCGCAGTTTTAACCGCATTCAGCATTAATTTTTGGTACAGGGCATTGCATGATAATATGTTTGAATTAGTAATATCCTGCCAAGTGCTGATATTCTAGAGTTTGGGATTACTTTAATTTGCATAAACGCTCGAAAGTCAGTTTTGTATGCATACAATAAATAAGTTCTTATTTAGATACTTACAGCTTGGGACTGCCTTATTAATAACATTGTCTGCGATGAATGTATGGACAATGCCGAGTACAGCAGCGAGAGTAGTTTTTAAACCACCAGGCGATCGCGCACCAAAAACTTCGGCAGGAGGTGCATCACGGGATGTTTCAACTTGCGGGATTGCCAATGATAATAGCGCTGTCGAGCAAAACGTTACCCCTCTATTACCTAAAAGTAATATTGGTCTAACTTTAGCAGAACATCCAACAATCTTCGTTTATATCCCTGAAACCAACGCCAAAACTGTATTTTTCAGCATTCAGGATATTAACGATAATAATATTTACCAGAATTACTTCAATTTACCCCACAAATCTGGTATAATGCAGGTCGATATGCCAATGTTTTCACCAGGATTGAAAGTTAACCAAAAGTACAAATGGTCGCTAGCAATGATTTGTACTCCATATTTGGAGCCAGATAGCCCGTTTGTGAGCGGATGGATTCAACGGGTTAATTATCGCAACAATTCTCAAAATTTGGCTGTGACTTTGGATTCGGCAATTAAGTTAGCGGCATCGGGTTTGTGGTACGATACCCTTTCAATGCTGGCAGAATTACGTCGAACACAACCCAATAATCAAGCTTTTGCGACATCGTGGCAAGATTTGCTCAAATCTGTTGATTTAAATGCGATCGCAAATAAACCAGTGATAAATTAATCTAATTTAGTTCGTTTAAAGACTATTTTGAATTTGTTCATATTCTCAACAATTAACTTTTTGAGAGTTAATTTGATGTGTAACAGCAGAGCAAAAATACTCAAGGAGGTTAATAGCTAGCGATTAGTTGCTTTTATACAACCAATAGAGTATTGGTAACTAAGAAAGAACTAACAACATAACATCTTAAATCAAGCTCAGATGCGGTCAAAACTAAAAAAACTAGTTTGGGAATGGCGTATTTTCTTAGTTGTATCTCCGACTGTGGCAGTGTGTGTCATTATCGCAAATATACTAGGGTGTTTTCAATTGCTAGAATGGGCAACATTAGAGCAGTTTTTTGCCATTCGTCCGCAGAAAACAATCGACAATCGGATTTTAATTGTCACGGTTGATGAAGAAGACATCATCAAAAGCGGTAAACCTATTATTCCCGATGGAATTCTTGCTAGTGCAATCAAAAAAATTAGCGCTAACAATCCTGCCGCAATTGGAATGGACTTTTACCGTGACTTGCCTGTAGAACCAGGACATCAACAATTAGTTGAGGTAATGAAAAATACACCTAACTTAATTGGTGTAAAGAAATTAGCGGGTGAAACAGTCGCCACATCTCCAACTTTAGCAGAACGCGATCGCATTGCTCTGTCCGATTTGATTTATGATAGCGATGGTAAAGTTAGACGGGCTTTGTTGACTATTGAAGGTGAGAAAGGCGAGTTTTACGAAGGTTTAGCTACCAGACTAAGTCTCATATATCTAGAATCCAAAGGAATTAAATTAGAGCAGGTAAATGATAGCGAGAGCATTCTGAAATTAGGGAAAGCTATATTTACACCACTTCAAAAAAATCAAGAGTTTAATTATGGTGCTGCAAATGTAGGGGGATATCAAATCTTCTTAGATTTTCATGGTTATAAAGAAAAATTTAATACAGTCAAATTACGAGATTTATTGGTAAACATAGTACCCGCAGAAAAAATCCGCGATCGCATTGTTTTGATTGGTTCGATTGCCCCAAGCAGCAATGATTTCCACTATGTTGGATATCGAGATAAGTGGAACCATGAAAATGAGAGAATGGAAGGGATAATAGTTCATGCGAATATTGTTAGTCAAATATTGAACGCAGCTATCGATGGCAAACCGTTATTACGTGGTTGGAGTAGATTGAGTGCATGGCTTTGGGTTTTGTGTTGGTCGATAATTGGTAGTGGTGTTAGCTTATATTTACTCAAAACTAGAGTTTCCCGCAAGACAATTCCGGGGTTATTAGCAGTAGGAATTATATTTATCATCGTTACAATTGTTGCTTGCAGTTATACAGGGTTTATTCTGGGATGGTGGATACCTTCCGTATCTCCAATTCTGGCTTTATTGTTATCTGCGATCGCAACTACGATTTTTGATAAACAGACGCAACTCGAATTTGCGAATAACCAGATGCAAGAATATTTGCGTACCCTCGAACAGAAAGTCAACGAGCGTACCCAAGAATTAGCAACAGCAAAAAGCATCGCAGACGTAGCCAACCAAGCTAAAAGCGAGTTTCTCGCGAACATGAGCCATGAATTGCGTACACCACTCAATGGTATATTAGGATACGCGCAAATTTTACAGCGATCGCAAAGCATCAGTGATGGGGAACGAAATGGAGTCAGCATCATTCATGAATGTGGTTCACACCTATTAACTCTAATTAACGATATTTTAGATTTATCAAAAATTGAAGCACGAAAGTTAGAGTTACAAAATAGTAATTTTCATTTTCATTCTTTTTTGACAGGAATTGTGGAGATATGTCGCATTCGTGCCGAGCAAAAAAGAATTTCTTTTGTTGTAGAACTCGATTCCGAGTTACCAGTGCTGTATTTTCAGATGAAAAAAGATTGCGGCAAATTCTGATTAATTTAATTGGTAATGCAATTAAGTTTACGGAAATTGGTCAAGTTTTATTTAAAGTTAAAACGATTGATTTTCAGTTAGAAACCCAAAGATTACGATTTGAAATTATCGATACTGGGGTGGGTATGACACAACAACAGCAAGACAAAATATTTTTACCATTTGAACAAGTTGGAGACAATAAAAAACAAATAGAAGGTACGGGTTTGGGACTGGCAATTAGTTCAAAGCTTGCCGAACTTATGGGTAGTAAAATTCAATTAGAAAGTAGCTTAGGAGCAGGTAGTAAATTTTGGCTAGACTTAGATTTAGCGATTTCTAGTGAATGGTCAAAAGCTGCTCCAATATCCCCAATTAAAAATATAATTGGTATTCGCGGTCAGGCAAATAAAATACTTATTATTGATGACCAAGAAGACAATCGTTCAATTATAGTTAACCTTCTAAAACCTATTGGTTTTAATTGCTATGAAGCTGCTAATGGTCAAGATGCTTTAATTCAAGCAGAACAAATTCAACCTGATTTAATTATCTCAGATTTGGCAATGCCAGTAATGGATGGTTTTGAATTTGCACGAGCAATCAAAAATCATCCAACTTTACAAAAAACAGTTATTATTATCTCTTCTGCCAGTGTATTTGAAGCAGATAAAAATAATAGTTTGGCAGCAGGAGCAGATGATTTTTTGGCAAAACCAGTTCAACTACATACTTTATTAGATTTGTTAAAGAAACATCTAAGAATTGAATTTATTTATGCTAATTTTCCAGCAAAAGAAAATCAAGATAGGCAGAATTTAAATCTAATAAATATAATCACTTATCCTCCCTCAGTAGAAATAGACAAAATTCTCGATTTGGCAAAGCGAGGAAACATTAAAGGTATTCAATTAATTTTAGATACTATGGAAAGAGAAAATCAAAATTATCTACCTTTATAGTTACTATTCGTGAGTTAGCAGATAATTTTCAAATTAAAAAGATTCGAGAATATATACAAAATATACAAACAATGCAAAATATTCAGGTTGAGATAAATGACTAAATATTTTTTTGAAAAAGCGACAATTTTGATAGTAGACGATAATCAAAACAATCTTAAAGTATTGTGTGATGCGATCGCAGATTCAGGATGGGAGATTTTAGTTGCGCTCGATGGAGAAAGTGCAGTAGAACAAGCTGTGTATGCTCAACCAAATTTAATCTTATTAGATGTCATGATGTCGGGGATTGATGGGTTTGAAACTTGCGAAAAACTCAAATCTAATTCGGAAACTCGGGAGATTCCGATAATTTTCATGACAGCGCTTTCTGATACAATTGATAAAGTTAAAGGTCTTTCTATCGGTGGTGTTGATTATGTAACAAAACCGTTTCATACCGAAGAAGTATTAGCAAGAATTAACGTACATCTGAAGCTTTATTCTTTAACAAAACAACTTGAAGAGCAAAAAATAGAGTTGGAACAGCATGTTGCGGAGCGAACTAAAGAATTAACTCAAGCATTGAAGGATTTAAAACAATCCCAACTGCAACTAGTTCAGAGTGAAAAAATGTCAACTCTTGGTCAATTAGTTGCTAGTGTTGCTCACGAAATTAACAATCCAGTTGGATTTATTACGGGAAATTTAAGCCATTTAACAGAGTATACCTCGAAATTGATAAATCACCTGCAAATGTACCGTAAGTTTTATACGGAACCTCATGAAGAAATCGATCAAAATGCTCAAAAAATTTATTTAGATGATTTGATGAGAGAAACACCAGAAATTATATCTTCAATGGAAGTTGGGATTGACCGAATTTTCAATATTAGCACCAGCTTAAAAAATTTTTCCCGTTCCGATACTTCGAGTAAAATTGAATTTGATATTCATGAAGGGATTAATAGTACTTTGATGATTCTTAAACATCGACTCAAAGCTAATAAAAAACATTCTCCTATAGAAATTATTAAAAAATATGGTAATTTACCACTTGTTAGCTGTTATCCAGGACAAATAAATCAAGTATTTATGAATATTATTGCGAATGCGATTGATGCCTTAGAGGATGTCGAAACAAATCAAAAAAAACATCACAACTTAAACATTACAATTAGTACGACTGTCGAGCGCGATCGCAACTGTGTTAAAATTTTGATTCAAGATAACGGTTTGGGGATGGATGCAGAAACAAAGGAAAAAATATTTGAGCAATTTTTCACCACAAAATTAGTCGGTAAAGGAACGGGATTAGGATTATCAATTAGTCGTCACATAGTTGAAGAAAAGCATCAAGGCAAAATTTACTGTATTTCCTCATTGGGAGAAGGTACAAAGTTTGTAGTTGAGATACCAATTAATACTTTATAAGAGATTTTGCCAAAACTAGTACCTCAAGGCAAAAGAAAGAAAGATGATTTTATCAGCTTTTCAGCCATTTTATAGACGCGGAGCGGCTTCCCGCAGGGTATGGTAGCTTTATTAGAGCTATTCTGTACTAGCTATAAATGCAGTGCTTTATATTTTTATAAGTATGAATAAATATTCTAGTCTCTTCGTGTTTATATTCTTTTTTGCTGTTGATTCTGCATCTGCCAGCACATTTATTAGTGCATCAAAAATTAGTCCATTAAAATCTTCAATCAAATTGCAGAATTATGACCAACTATTTTCCCTAACTCAAACATCAAAAACTCAAAACCAAAACTCAAAATCTGCGGTAGAACGTGGTAAAATTCGATTTGAAGCAGGACAATTCGTCGAAGCTGCTAATATTTGGCAGCAAGCAACTATTGAGTTTGAGCGTCAAGGTGATACGTTCAACCAAGCATGGATTTTAAGTTATCTTTCACTTGCTTATCAGAATATGGGAGACTGGAAAAAAGCAGAAACTGCCATTAACAACAGTCTCAAACTTTTACAGCGTTATCATTCCTCTTCCAACTCAGAAATATTAGCAGTAGCATTAAATACGCAAGGTCGTTTAAAACTAAGTACAGGTCAAGCGGGTGCTGCCCTGAAATGTTGGCAGGAAGCAGAACAAGCTTATGCAGCAACCGGAGATATAATTGGAGAAGTAGGTAGTAAAATTAACCAAGCTCAGGCATTACAAACAATGGGTTTGTATAGTCGTGCCAAGAAATTATTACAACAAATTAACCAACAGTTGCAACAACAGCAGGATTTACCCCTAAAACTCAAAGCTTTGCGGAGTTTGGGAGTAGCAATGCAAGTAATTGGTGATTTAAATGAATCAAAGAAAACTTTAAAAGATAGTTTAGAAATAAGTCAAAAGCTAGGTTTAGTAGGAGAGAGTAGCGAAATTTTATTTAGTTTAGGAAATACCAAGCGTAGCTTACAGGATATTCAAGCAGCACTAAATTACTATCAGCAAGCAGCAGCTTTAGCAACAAATCCGCAAGTAAAAGTAGAAGCACTTCTCAATCAATTCAGTTTGTACGTAGAGACATCGCAAAATGATTCTGCTGAGACTTTAATACCGCAAATCGCAACAGAAATAGCAACTCTTCCTCCTAGTAGAATATCAATTTATGCCAAAGTTAATTTTGCTCGAAATCTGTTACAGCTAGCACCAAAAAATCAACAAAATTCCCAAAAATATCAACAAGCAGTAGAGATTTTAACAAATGGAATCAAACAAGCTGAAAATTTAGGAGATATGCGTGCAAAAGCTTATGCATTAATCCAATTAAGTAAATTAAATTCGCGATCGCAACAGTATGATAGTGCTTTAAAATGGAGCCAGCAAGCATTAAAAATTTCCCAAGAACTAAATGCTGCGGATATTTCCTACCAAGCAGCTTGGCAAGTTGGACGTATTTCCAATAAGTTAGGTGATAAAGAAAATGCATCTGCTGCCTACAAATTCTCTATAGAAAACTTAAAATTATTGCGAAGTGATTTAGTCGCAATGAATTCCAATGTTCAATTTTCCTTCCAAGAAAGTGTCGAACCAGTTTACCGTGAATATGTGTCCCTACTGTTAGAAGAATCCAACCCAGGAGAGCAAAAACTTAGAGAAGCAAGGGAACTAATTGAAGCATTACAACTTGCAGAACTCGATAATTTTTTCCGTGAAGCTTGCATTGATACCAAACCCGAAAATATTGACCGAATCGACACAAAAGCCGCTGTAATATATCCAATTATTTTACCAGACCGTTTGGAAGTAATTTTATCAGTCGGGAATAAATCCATTTCCAAATATCGGGTAATTTTACCGCAAGCAGAAATCGAAAAAGCCATTCAATTAATGCGACAATCATTAAACCCAACATTTTCCAATCAAGAGCGATCGCAAGTTTCACAGCAACTATATAATTGGTTAATTCGTCCAGCAGAAGCGGAATTATCGCGTCACCAGATCGAAACACTAGTATTTGTTCTTGATGGTTCGCTTCGCAACTTACCAATGGCAGGATTATACGACGGTAAACAATACCTGATTGAAAAGTATAATACAGCCTTATCACCGGGATTGCAGATTATGCGATCGCAATTAAATAAAGTCAAAAATCGTAAATTAATAGTAGCTGGATTAAGCGAAGCACGTCAAAATTTTAAACCATTACCTGCGGTAAAATCAGAAGTATTAGAAATTGCCTCAACATTACCATCAACAAAACTTTTAAATGAGGATTTTACTGATTCAAAGCTAAAAAATGCGATTAAGTCAACACCATTTACTATCTTACATCTTGCTACCCACGGACAATTTAGTAGCAAATCTGAGGAGACTTTTATTGTTACTTGGGATGGAAAAATTAATGTTAAAGAACTTGATGAATTATTAAAAATGGGCATTGACAAAGAATCTGTCCCAGTTGAATTAATGGTTCTCAGTGCTTGTCAAACAGCAAAAGGAGACAACCGCGCTATATTAGGTTTAGCAGGTGTTGCGGTGCGTTCTGGTGCCCGCAGTACCCTCGCAACATTATGGGCTGTAAAAGACGAGTCAACAGCCAAATTTATGATTGAATTTTATAAACAATTAAGTACACCAGGTATTTCCAAAGCTGGAGCATTACGGAATACCCAATTAGCATTTTTAAAGGATGCAAATAAGGATTTTCAACATCCTTTTTACTGGGCATCATTTGTATTAATTGGTAATTGGTTGTAGTCATAACAATTTTGGATTTTAGATTTTGGTTTCTATACTCCTAAATTCTGACTTATATACTCCTGAATTCTGATTTCTATACTCCTGAATTCTGAATTCTGATTTCTACACTCCTAAATTCTGACTTCTATTCTATACTCCTAAATTCTGACTTCTATACTCCTGAATCCTGACTTCATCCCTACAATTAAAATTGATTCAAAAAATAGGAAATTGCCATAGAAAAAGGCGTATATTTACCACTATTATCAGGAAATTGATACCCTTGTGCTAACAACTCAATCTCAGCCTCACTCAACCCTTCAATTGCCTCTAAAACAGCATCAATAGCAACCCGACGCATCTTTCGCAACTTATCAATATTCAACGCTAAAATATCAATTGTAGTCTTCGCTAAAATCTGCATCTCCACATCATTCGTTGGTAAAATATCACCCGAACCCGAATAGCGAAAATACTTCACACATTGGGGATTTAACGGTGAAATCATTAAATCCTCATCAAACCAATTCGTTTTTTTATGTCCACAATGTACAGGTTTTGTTGGTCTAACTTCATCTTCACCTTGACAGGATGCAATCAAATTTGTGTATGTAAATGTTAAATCTTGATACTTACTTTTTGGTCGAAAATGCTCAATATGGCAATTCCTACGTCCAATACTAATACCACAATAGCAGCAAATATAACCCTGTTCTTGCAGCAAAGATTGGTATACATCCTCTTTAACAGATTTGTTAAAAGATTTCCAATTTGATACTTTGTTACCTTGTTTTCTATTCCATACAGTTAAACTACTAGGTTCTTCGCTCTTCTTAATATATTTCATTTATTGAGAATTTCCTTACGTCTAATTAGTACGTCTGCACGAACAAATTCCGGTTCATCTTCACCAATTTCACTTGCTAATAATTGACGAATTTTTTTTGCACCTTCAAGATTATTGCTATCAATACATCTAAACAATTCACGCAAACTATCTTTGACTTCCTGAGGACGTTCGGGTACTCCCATTAAATCTTCGAGAATCCGGTTACTATCGCGTCCAAAAGAACTTTCTGCATGATTTACAGTGATACCTAAATCGGTTTTTTCCAGGATATAAATACCTTCAGGTTTGACATGACTAACTACCTGGGGAGAATGGGTAGTAACAATAAATTGGCAATTTGGAAAAGTATGTGTCAAAGCTGGAATTACTTCCCGTTGCCATTTAGGATGTAGGTGGAGTTCAATTTCATCAATCAGAACTACCCCATTTCCGTGTAATGGTTTCGAGTTACTCGGATTTGCGATCGCAAGTCTCCACGCTAAGTCTCCTACCATCGCTAGCAGGCATTTTTCACCATCAGAAAGTTGGTTGATGATAATTTCTCGACTATTTTTAATTACTGTCATCCGTAGTGGAGAACGTCGGATGCGTAAGTTGGAAAATTCTGGTAATACGGAGTAAATTGCTTGTCTAACTGCGTCAAGTTGTGGGTTTAAGAAGGTAGGAATATCACGTCTTTCTTCGTTTTCTAAATCTTCTAAGGTTCTAAACCATTGAAAGAAATTGTTGAAGTTAATTTGTACTCCATTTAATGCTTGTTCGTAAGCAGCAACGGTTTCAATTATGGGTTTTTTAGTGACTTTTAGAGGAATATCGATAACTGCGCGATTGACGGTATAATGTACGAATACTGGTAAATTAAATTGTGGATTTTGCTGTAGCTGATTTTGGGTATCTTCAATCAGCTTTTTTAACTCAATTAAGTTACTATTTGTATCTTTTGCTCGTCGCTTTTGCCCTTTTGTTAACGACCAAACTACTTCACTATTATCAACAGAAATTGTAATTTCATTATGGGTTTCATTACATCCATTATTCACATCCTCTTCCCGAAATAAACGTCCGGAAGTGGTGGGATGTTGAATCGGAGATGTAAATCGAGAAAGCAGTATTGCTAAACAATCTAAAACACTTGATTTCCCGACTCCATTAATCCCAAGAATTACAGTTGGTTCCTGACTATCAAACTCTAAACGTAATTCTTTGATACCACGAAATGAATTTATGGCAATCCGCTTAATTTTCATATTACTTTTATTTGAATTTAGAAAATAAAATATCGATGAAGTAACTAGATTAAGACGCGAAAATTTATCGCTACAAAGTACAAGCTAATTATTAGCCGACTTCGAGGTTTCAAGTGACAATCTAAAAATCTTCCAAGAATCTCTACAGTAGATACAGCAGGTTGCAATTATGTGAGATACAGTCAAACAATCCAAAAGCCATATATAAAGCTGTTTTACTTCTGAATTCTGCTGTATGACTTGGTAGGTTGTTTACACAAAATTAAATAGATTTGAGGGAAATTGTACCCCGATCAAAAATCTTATTATCAGTACCAATCGCTCGAATTTCGATTTTATCCGCATAAACATCGTAAGCAGCAAAACTCAATTTCTCCGCAGAATAAGCAGTACGTTGATTATTTCCAGATGGACGAGTACCAGCACCAGCACCACAGACTAAATATGTTGTCCCATTAATCACTTTTGTGCGTTCATAATTGTGGTCATGTCCATTGATATAAAGTTGAACATTATACTTTTTAAAAATAGGTGTAAACGATTTAATAAACACTTGATTATCGCCATAATGCCCCGAAGAATAAATTGGATGATGTCCGTAGACAATCTTCCAAGCTGCTTTCGATTTACTTAATTCTGTTTCCAACCAAGCTAATTGTGTTTTCATGTCAGCATTACCATTGGTATCTAACACAAAAAACTGCATTTGCTCGCGAGTATATGTATAGTAACGACCTTTCATATTAAACCCAGCATACTTTACTTGTGGGTCACCATTATCAGTACGAATATCATGATTACCCAAACAAGCTTGGAATTTTACACCCTTTTTGAGTAACTCAGCATAGGGACGTTCAAACACTTGATTAATTTTCTCAATTTCGCCATTATTATAAATATTATCTCCAGCTAAAACCACCAAATTATAAGGATTTTTGCTATGATATTTTGTCATTGCTTTCGCTACTTCATACTGCCCCTTATCTCCTGTACCAGTATCAGCAACAGAAACAAACCTAAATAATAATTTTTCTTTTTGGGAATTGGTAATAGGCTTTTGAATAACTTGACTAGTATTACTTTTACTTGCTTTAATTACTTGGACACAACCAAAAATTGCTGCACTGATTGTACTAAAAGTGCTGAAAATTAGAAATTTACGCCGGTTAAAATTCATATTTCCTCTATTTAATATTTATTTAGGTACTTTATCCAAACTGAACTACCAATTTGCGGATAGTTATTGGTATAGATTTAAGCAAAACTCGGAAAATAAAAAGATACTATACCTTGCAAGAGTAAATGCCGCTCATGAGACAGTTTGAATTTATACACTATGCTAAATCCTAATATATTTTACGTATTTATATAGTAATATTCTTAACTTAATTGTGAATAAAATGTATTAGTAATTACAGATAAAATGGGATTTGCAAAAAGAAAGTCAAAATTACGATCTACTTTGATGAGCATTATGTAATACTTCCCTCTGTTGATTAAATTGCTAAACTATCTGTCTACACTATTTCCAGTTGATTAACCATCCCAGCTAAAAATTCCATGTCCCAAGATAACCCTCCCAACTCTCAACCCCCTTCTTCACCAGAACCAAGACGGAATCGTCGTCAACGTCGGAATGAAGATGAAATGCAAACCCGTCAAACACGTTACCAGAAATCCCCACCATTTTGGAAAGTGACAATTATCCAATTGTTGCGAGGAACCATCGGAATTTTAGAAACAACAGTTGATAAACTTGAAACCCAACCACAAAATACAGATGAAACTCAAAAACAGGGATGGTGGGGTGCAATTTTAATTAGTATTCGTTCAGTATTGCCCACTGGTTTATCGTCCCAGCTTTCCGATACATTATTAAGTAGCGCGATCGCAATTATTGCGGTAATCGCTGTTTGGGGTACTTCATCGTTTTTCGCAAATCAACCTAACAAAGTAGCAACTGTTCCTCCTGTTTCTCCTGTACAGGAAACACCCCCCGCAGTTGTTACACCAATCGAACCGGAAATACTCCCAACCCCAGTTCCAATACCTTCAGTAGAAGCAACACAACCTCCCATAGTTGAGGAGGAGAAAACTGAAGATAAACCCCCAGAAGAAGAAACAGCAGTCGTTACAGAGGAAGCAAAACCAGAACCAACACCGGAATTTATACCTCTAACCCCCGAACAAATTTTAATTGCAGCGATAGAAAATAAAGTTGGGGAGGTTAGTAAAGGTGCTGCATTAGGGTTAGTAAAATCAATTCAAGCTAATTTCCGGAACAGCAGTTTAATTGTGATTATAAATGATGATTGGTATACCTTGAAAAAGTCACAGCAAGATAGATTAGCTGCTGATATATTTCAACGTTCTCAAGAGTTAGATTTTAGCCATTTAGAAATATTTGATGCCCATAATAAATTAGTTGCTCGCAATCCCGTAGTTGGAAAAGAAATGATTATTTTCCAAAGAGAGTTGATTGCAGAACAAACAAGTTAATCAAAGCTTTATCCCAATGTCGGGATGTTCTGGTAGAGCGTCTCAAATCAACTAGTTAAAAAGATAATTCAACATTGCTAGTTGTCCGCAAAACCGATTCCTGTTGAAACCTCCGCTTGTATTTTGCTACGACATCGTTAATGTGGAAGTTTTTAGTAGTATCACTTCGATAAATTAAAATCACCAACTTGGTTTTTTCCCGAATTAATTCTCCATTTTGGTTTAAATATTGTCCATTCGCATTCATTACTGTCAACCCTTCTCGAAATTTCGGTGTAATCACACCATTTAAAAACTGTTGCCATTCCCCTTCAGATACTACCTTTCCCCCTGGTTTCGATAAACCAAAATATAGCTCATCTTTAATAATAGTATTTTCCTTTGCATCAATCAGAGAAGATTGAGAGCTAACTAATTCATGATTACAAGCATGAGTAATCAATAGTAAACCTGTGATAGTCAGACTACCTAAAGCTTTTTGAATAACTTTAATTGAAATCATAAATATACCTTACATAAATATTTTGCTCCCATATAAACTTATCAGGGTTCAAAATTGCCATTTATGCATTAATTAACTCAAAATCCCCCAAATCCTTATTCCGTAAGTCTTTAAATTCAAATATCTGTCATTTAAGTCAATCCCGCAGCAATCCAATACCATATTAAGAGTATTTGTTCTTCTTTCTTTAGTAGCATTTAGTATAAGTTTATCTTTTGCTACATTAACAAAGAAATTATTAAAATACATTGATAAAACTTTCATGGCTGATTTATTTAGTTTTCCCTGAATCAAATACTGTACAAATTAGTGAGTATATTCCTGATGTTCAAAACAGTAATTTACTATTACTATTTTCATAGT
>JAAUPE010000122.1 GCA_012034595.1 Calothrix sp. CSU_2_0
ATTCAGAGTTGCGGATGCTAAAGTAATTCATATCACACAAAAACTACTTATTTAGCCGTAATAATTTATCTGACCATAATTGAGAGGTATAGAAAAATTGACATTTAATCCCGAACTTTGCCGTAACGAAAGCGAAGTGGAGAGCAAGCTCATTGTTCAATTTTTGTTGCCTGAGTTGGGGTATACTCCTGACACATGGCATCAAGAGGTTGCAGTTGGCAGCATCCGCTTAGACTTCTTAGCATTTGCTGCACAAGTCGTTCCTTTCGTCTTAGATGCAAACTCACCCTTGAGTGTTGTCATGGAAGCAAAGCATCCTAAGCAAAACTTAAATAATCATATTTATCGACTTAGACATTATTTAACAAAGTTGAATGTAAAATATGGATTATTGACTAATGGTAAAGAAATTAGAATTTATCAAAAAAATGAAAATGATATTAATTTAATATTTCAATGTTCGGGTAAACATGTTTCTCTAAAAATAAACGAAATCAAAAATTTAATAGGTAAAGATACTCAACAAAAACAAGAAAGCAAAAGAATAGACACAATAGAAATTAAAAATAATCCTAATTATGTTTCTAAAGCTAAAAAGGAATGCTCAATGAAAACCATTGCAATCTACCATAACAAAGGCGGTGTTGGGAAAACAACTGTTTCAGTTAACCTAGCAGCAGCTTTGAGTAATCAAGGGAAAAAAGTTCTACTTGTTGATATTGACTCACAAGCAAATTCAACTTTTGCAGCAGGGTTAGTCAAGTTTCAATTCGATGAAGATGACGACTTACGAGATAAAAATATTTATCATTTGTTAGAATCGGGAGATTATGATTTTATTCCTGATATTGTTCGTAAATCAGAATATTTTAGTAACCCAGAAATTGATGTTGTTCCCTCACATATTACCCTGATTGAAAAAGTAGATAAACTCAGTAGAATTGTTGCAACTCAAGGTCGATTAATTGCCAAGATCAAAAAAGTAGAATTTGATTATGACTTTGTAATTATCGATACTCCCCCTTCGCGAGACTATTATGCCCAAGTGGCTTTAATGACTGCTGACTATCTAATTATCCCATCTGACTTAAAACCATTTGCTAATCAAGGTTTACCAACTGTAATAAATTTTGTTAAAGATATTAACGAAGCTAGACAAGATAGAGGAAAATCACCAATTAATGTTATAGGTGTATTAGCCTCGAAAATTTCACCGAATTCTAAATTTGTACAGTACACCTTTCCAAAGCAAAGAGAAGTAATAACCAAAAGGTATAAATTACCATTGATGGACTCTGTGATTTACGATAGGACAGCTTTATCTGAATCAATGAATCAGGTTTTAATGGTTGGAGATTTAGAATATCCCGACCCAAAATCAATTTTGAAATATGCAGAAGTCAAAACTGCTGCTCAACAGTCTGCTCAAGAATTCCTTGAATTAGCTAATGAAGTTTTAAGATATGTAGGAGAGTAGTTAATGATTGATTTTTATCTTGTAGATGTCAAAAGTATTAGTTCTGATGTTCCTCGTTCTAATTTTACTGAAAGTGATTTGGAAAAACTTGCAAACATAATTCTCGAAAGCGGGGGAATTATCAAACCTGTTGTTTTAAAACAAACAGGAGTAGAAGAGTTTTTTAGTAGTTGATGGACATTTTGAATATTATGCTGCTGTAAAAGCAAGAGAAAAAAACCCTCGTCAAGGTGAGATGGTTAATGCTTTTGTTATATCGCCAAAAGTAGAGAATTTAGTTATCAAACAAACTATGTTGTTGAAGACAGTAGGAAATATAGAACAGGAAATAAAGCCATCTTTGCCAGAAAGAAAATCTCAAACATTAGTAAATAATGAATTAAGCTTGTTAGAAAAGCAGATGAGTGAATTGAGAATAGAATTAGTGCAAGAAATAGAAAGATTATATAATGCTTTTAATCAACAAGAAAACAAAAAAAGTTATCAAGAGATGACAGTGTTGCAAGCATTTAATCAGTTAAATTCTAGAGACTTAATTTTTCGACTACAAACAGTAAACTTTACCAATAAAAAAGCTATTGAAGTTGTTGAAAAGTTAGAGAAGGAAAGAAAAAAACCATTTACTTCTTTGAGCGATGTCATTGAGCGAGTTAAAATTAAAAATGGGAAAAGAGAAACAAAAGCTATTAGCGAAAAGAAAATGTTACAAATAGTAGATACTTGGTCACAATTATCATTTCACAAATAATGAGTAAAACATTAAGTTAAGTGGATATATAATAAATATTTCGATACTAAATCTAAAGTTATACAACTGTGCTAAACTCAGCATTTTAATATTCTTAGTTTCTGGAAATTAGCTTATATCTAAACCAATAATTAACTGAATTATCTTTAGATTAAATTTAGATAATTTTGTAGTTTATATCATCTATATTATTCTGACACATATATTAGGTATGCACTCACCAATACCCAAGTTACGAGAGATTACTACTCGACAAATTTAAATCGAATGTTAAAACTGATTTGTACCTTAGACTAAAAACTGTAGTTAACTTAAGTAATTACCGTAATATAGAGTCAAAAGAAAATATTACAATATCAGAAATTATATGCGTATCTTAATGTTATCATCCACGTTTCCTTATCCCCCAAGTCGTGGAGGAACAGAAATCAGAACTTTTAATTTACTCAAATATCTCCACTTTAATCATGAAATTACTTTAGTGACGCAACGTCATCGAGATGTAACTGATGCAGAAGTCGAAGAATTACGGAAGTGGGTATATGAATTGATTGTACTTCCACTCCCAACAGAAATACAGAGTAAGAATAATTTAGCAGGAATATTTGCCAAGGTACGCAGGTTTACTGAGTCGGTTGTAAAAGCAACCCCCGCAAATGTTTTGTATCGCTATTCCAAAGAAATTCAGAATGTAGTGGATGAGTATGTTACCCAGGGAAAATGCGATGTTATTACTTGCGAACATAGTGTTAACGAGATATATATAAAACCTGAATATCGCAACCGGGTAAATACAGTAATTGATATCCATAGTTCCGTTTATGGATGGGTACGAAATCATTTAGAAATGGGTGCATCATCGAATGCATTACGCGATCGCTTATACTTGAACTTAGTTCTCAGTCGCTATGAACGTCGCTATTGCAGTAAGTTTAGGAATATAGTAGTGACCACAGAAGACGACAAAGACGAGTTTTTAAAACTTCGTCCCGATATTGATATTCAGGTAATTCCCAATGGTGTAGATTTAGAACTATTTCCCGATCGCACTACTGATGTTGCTGGAAATGGATTAATTTTTGTTGGTGCAATGGATGCTTCCCACAATGTCGATGCAGCGACATTTTTCGCTTTGGAAGTATTCCCACAGATTAGAAACCGCTATCCTACGGCTACATTTAGCATTGTTGGGGCACGTCCAACACAAGAAGTACAAAATTTAACCAAAAATCCTGGTGTCATTGTTACGGGGAAAGTTCCATCGATGGTGGAATGTTTGCACTCATCCACAGTTTGCGTTGTACCTCTGCGTACTGGTTTTGGAATTAAGAATAAAACCCTCGAAGCAATGGCAGCTGGTGTACCTGTCGTGGGGAGCGATCGCGGTTTGGAAGGTTTAGCTATAGACTCTGGAAATGTTCCTTTGCGGGCTTTACGTGCTAATAGTAAGGGTGAGTATGTTGCAGCTATTAGTCAGTTGTTCGATAGTTCTCAGTTACGAGCAGAGTTATCTCGTAATGCTAGGCAACTTGTGGAAATGGAGTTTACTTGGGAAAGTGCAGGTAAGCGTTACGAACAAGTTTGTTTGGGATAATTTACCTGTTGTCAGGGCGAGATTACTTCGCCCTGACAACAGTTTTGTGAGAAAGTAAAGTGTACATATCACAAGTGTGGGTTTTCACGTTAATGTAAGCTCACTTACGGGAATATAAATTTGAACTGTTATATGGCAGTTCTAGCAAGTTTTAATTATTTCCAATATTGTTATTGTCGCATTGCAGGAAAAACCTTACTACCAATCGGGATACGTGGATTAGGATTTTTTATAGTTGCACTTCCAGGGGAAGTTTGGCTAAGTGCATCTGTAGATAATTCCGATTTCTCTTTAGTCGAGTTGTTTTCTGCTTTTACATCCGGTTGCGATACAGCAGGCAGATTTTTCAAGGTTTCACTATCGCTAGACGGAGATGATGTTTGTGCATAACATGGGTTTAGATTCATAGCAGAACCAACCGCTACACCGAAAGCTAGCAGACAACTTATATATTTATACATTTGATTCCTAAACTGATTTGTTAAAACGGACAAAACACCTGGACAACAGTTATGGTTGCACTGTTAATCATCTTTGCTCTTTTCCAATCACAAGATAATTTTTGGAGAGATATCAAAGAGAAGAATGCGACTGAATTAAATGTAGTTTGGTGGAGGTTGTTTATTAAAGCGGATATTCACTGAAATCTAAATTTATTTTTTCGTAGGTTAATAGGTATAAATTAATTTGTCATGACAGCGAATTATCAACCTGTCAATATAAAAATTTAATGAAATTAATCAGACTAATTATAAAATATTGATAGTGGTCTTTAAAATGTAAACGTACTTCGCAATACACCCATAGTAACTGAATCACTATCTGGTGTATGTCCCGGTTCAATAATATGAATAATGCCAGGTGTAATACTAATATTATCTGTCACTTGGAAGCGGTAAAAAGCTTCGATTTGGGTAGTCGTTCCCGGTTGACCACCAGATTTACCTAATCCACCATTAATAATATCGGGAACATTATTTCCCAGTGGTAAACTACTATTGGTAATTTTTGGAGGTTGTCCAATATAAAGACCTCCTAAATTACCTTTGCGGAATAAATCAGGAAAGTTCAAATAAACCATCCAATTCGTTGTTTCTACATTACCAGATTTACCAGGAATGTTAGAGTTTGTATAACCACCCCAAGCACCTAAAGTAAATTTGGGCGAAAGTTGCCAGTTAAGGGTTGCACCTACAGCATTTGTTTGTAGTGGTTCTCTTTTATTTGTTACAGGATTTATTGCCGTCAAACAATCATCACCGACAAATGTTAGCAAACAACCATTAGCAGAATAATTATTTAAATAATATAAACTCACATCGATTGCATCTGTTGGTGTTACTAATAGTTGGACTGCCGTAGTTGTATTACCATCAAATAAACCATTACGTTTGTTGGGATTTGCCGCATTAAAACTAGCATAAACGCCTTGTAAACTAGCACGTTTAGCAAATTGCCAATCAAAAGCTAATCCAGCTTGACCTGTAAATCCTACATCTAAAATTGGGTTACGTTGAGCAAACAATGAGATTGGTCCAGTTGCCGCATTTTCAACTCTATTTGGTCCCCTAAAAGCACTAACCATATTCACATTTGTACTACCAACCATGACGGCAAAATTTTTGCTTAATAATTGGTGATAGTGCAAATCACTTAAGATAAAATTGTTATTTGTTGGAAATTCATAACCTAGAATTAAATCATTACCTAATCTTGGACTAGTTCCACCTTTACTTGCAAGTAACCCTGTAATTAAATAACTTTGAGGGGTAAATTGAGTATTTAAAAATATTTGATTGAGGTTAACAACACTAGTATTTGTGCCTTTATCTGGACTATCTTTAATCCCATCACGAGGAGCAATATCAGCACGGTTATTAGTACGTCCTTGAACACCAACAATAGCAATACCAATTAGCTTTGTCGTTGTCGAGAATTGGTTAGCTTCAAGTTCAGCAGAACCAGCTTCTAAATTATCAACTCTACCTCGCAAAGTTGCTAATTCTGCTGAAAATTCTTCCTGTAATTTTTGCAATTTTGCCAAATCTTCGCGAGTTGCGACACTCTCTGTCGCAGTACCAATCAACTCATTAACGCGATTTAAACAAGCATTTATTCCAGCAGCAAACTCATATCGAGTTAAAGCTCTATTTCCTTTAAATGCTCCATCTGGATAGCCAGCAATACATCCATATCTTTCAACCAATGATTGTAATGCTTGAAACGCCCAATCTGTCGGTTGGACATCTTTGAGTTGCGATACTGATGTCACTTGGGACATGGATTCGTCGAGAGGTTCAGGATTATTACTAGTATTCCCCTCATCATTACTAGTAATAGATATTACAGGAGGAAATGTAGGAAATCCAGAACTTAGCGATGAGTCTTCTACACCCACCCTATTGTAATTGTTTTCCTCAAATTCCTTTTGACTTACCTGCAACCCTTGCATTTTAGTGACTATATTGCCCTCGTCCAATTGAGACAACTTACTTGACAGCGCTTTCTCTGGAAGTCCGTAAAACCCCGCAATTAGCATCCAGGCAACGATGCAAACTTTATCCTCTCCGCGAATCCATTTATTCACCTTTTTACACTCTACTCACATTCACACTCAACGAACGAGTCTATTCAAGAAGTTTTAAATTTGACATGGGGGAATTTACGGAAATTTTCAGCTATGACTAAAATTGCTGATTTCTCAAGAAACTAATTTGTCAGGTTTTTGGATTAACTCGAAGTCGGAGAAATTTAACGCCAATTCCAAATTTTACCGAGTATAAATGAAACAATGCAGTTCAGGGTTTCCCAGTAAATTGACATGGCTAGGCGAAAAACTAATCGCAAACCGTCACAAAATCCAGATGCACGGATGATTAAACGGGTTGTAAAAAATACTGGTGGTAAAAGCAAAAAAAAGGAAGCAAGCTCATATCTCTGCTAGCTTTGACCTTTTTGCTGGGTACTGGAGCTTTAGTTGCGGCTTTTGCTTGGATTAGTTTTCTATTTATTTTCAATCCTTCTCAGGTTGCTTGGGTAAATAAATTATTACCGGGATGGGTGCAAATAAATGGAAATAAAAGCGATCGCCCTTTAACTTTGTCACAAATTCAGTCAGCCATCACCAACCAGGGAAATATTGCCGGGGAAAGGATTGCTGTGGATGGTGATATCAAAAATTCGTTTTTATTGCCAATCTACAAACAGCGTCAAAATTGTCAGTCAGATTGTCGAGAAATTGTTGAATTACGGGTATATCAACATGCATCTGATGCAGAATTTCAATCCAACTCCCAAAACTATTACCAAGTTACCACCCAAATCGCGATCGCAGGACCGGAAGAATCTTTTGTAATTGCCCCAATTGTGAATGCGACTGATGCAAATCCCGGTTCGAGTATTTCTTTGCCTGTAACTGAAATTAAGCGGCTTGAAGGTGCGTCACCATCACCAGGTATTTGGTATTATTTGCGCGGACAACGGCAAGAAAGTTCTTATAATCTTGCTTATGGGCATATTCTGTATTATAATCCCCAGCGTTTCCACCTTCAACAAATGCAGTCTTGGACGAGTTCTCAGGGGAAAACCCCACAATGGCAACAGGTAACGGGCAGTAATACTAAGGAATTGGTTATTAATCAAACTGTTGGTTTAGAACCACAATTACGGGTTTATCAAATTCAGTCGGTAAAAACTTTTCTCAACCCTGTCGAACTCGAAGAAATTGACCTTAAACCGAAAAATTTTAGCAATTCTACTTACAAAACAGCTTTGAAAGTTGCTCGTAATGGGTTATGGACTCCAGCACTCGCTTCCCTCCAATCCCTGAAAAAACAAAAAAAGAATATACCCGCAATAGTTCAGGCACAAATCGATCTAATTCGTTTACACTCCCAACTCACCAAAACCCAAGCAGATACCACCTGGGCAAGCCCTGGACAGCAAGTATTGGTAAATTTGATTGATGGACGCTGGAACAAAGCTTTGGAGGTTTTTAAAGCTTCTCCTCCCCAAAATGCCAAAGAAATCAGTGCATTACTTAAAGCTGATAGTGGTAAGTTGTGGAGTCGCGTTGATTCAGCATTACAATTAAATCCCCACCGTCGGGAAGTCCAAGCTTGGGGAGCATTGATTGTTGCAGCTCAACAAGGGGAAGCACCTGCTTATGCTTGGTTGAAGGAAGAATTTAAAGGCAAACAGGTTAATCTTGGTGAAATTTCAACTTTGCTCAAACAACTCAAAGGAGAAATTACGGTTAAACCTGAATTTTTAGAAAATCACACTAGTAGAATAATTGGTACGGCAAAAAAGATTACCCAAATAAATACTAGTGAATGGTTAACCAAAGAACCCCTTGGTGAAGATAAGGGAAATAATTGGTATTTAATCAATGTCTCGGCATTCCATAACGGCAAAAACTGGCTCTTTTCACCCTTCACCAATCTCAACTTACCCAAAACCGCACCAGAAAAATCTCTGCGTTCGCAATTGGGATTGGATACAGATTCAGTTCTGCAAATCGCAGTTTGGTCAGCTAATGGGGAACAGCAAACCACCTCAGCCACCATCAAAGCCAGCCAATTAAAAAATGGCAAACTCCAATTACTCGCGATCGCAGCCGATCCTATTAATAATTCAAATAAATCTAATTCTCAAGCCCTTGCCGTAACTGCATCTGCCCTAGAATGGGTACAACCTTCTCCAATTACACTGGCACAACTCCAAGAGCAAAACCCCCAACGCGGCAATCAAATTTTACCCGCCATTTGGCGATCGCTACAAACTACCAACCAAGTAGCTAAGGGCAAAACTCCTAGCGTTCAACAAATTCAGCAAAAAATTGGACATTATCCCATCCAAGAAATTGACCTGACGGGAAACGGAAAACCCGAAATTGTACTCACTGTTTCAGCAGAAGCGATTTCATCTTTACAGTCGAAAAATAGTTCTCCCAGCAAAAACAAAACTCGCCCCCGCACAGTGATTTTGTCGGACAGTAATGCTATAATATATACAGATTTCGGCAAATCATCAGCACAAACACTGACAGCGATCGCAAACCTCTGGCAAACAAATTCACCAAGCTTGCTGATTGAAAACGCCAATAATTACAGCATCAAGCGCTGGTTATCAAAAAATCAACGCTTTGAATAGTAGTTCTTCACTATTAGACCAAAACAATTCTAGATTCAAATCAAAAGCTGAAATCTAAAAAAGTTTCAAGCCTCTAAAGCGAAATTGGAAATTACACCAAGCATTAAACTTAAAGTACGGCTCGGACACCATACTTTAATTTCAATACCAAAAACTTATTGATTGCAAGATTGACGCTGGATTTTTAAATTTTGCAACTCTTGCAGAAGACAATCTATTTCCGCTTGCAAGTCCAGTAGTTTAACCTCCTGGTCGGCTTTGTAGCACGATTTGCTTGCGCTCCGTGCAGGAATATCTTGGATAATGCGTTCGGCAACTGTGGAAGTAGTCATAATTTATTTCAGTCCTCAACTCAACTCACACCATTAGAGATATTATAATAGTGTCTTTTTAAGAAATATGAGAATATTGTATAGTTGGTATAAACAATCTTGATGAATCACATTCTAGATACTCAATGACCATGAGTTAAGTCACTTAGTTCCAAAAAATGCTACTAAATCTTCAAAGGTTTTTAACCTGAGGATTTTAGGAATATTTGTTATTTAGCTTGCCACAGCAAAAGTGACTAAAAATCTTCCCCAGGAAGAATATTTTTTTGTTCCAGATTGAAGAGTCATTTGGCTAGTACAGATACTCAGAAATAGCGAACCAGTGTAAAATAACCAAAATACCCTTTGTACTAGTTTGTATCGATTAAGAACAAAATTTTTTAGTTGGATTAAATTTTAGTTGGATTAAAAGAGTCGTTATACACCGTGACCATAAGCCTGTCTGCCGCTAAATCCCATCGCCAACCTTGGCTTGGATTAATCGAAATGTACCGTCAGTACTTGCCCGTAAGCGATCGCACTCCAGTAGTGACGCTACACGAAGGCAACACACCCCTAATTCCCGTTCCCCACATTAGCCAACTAATTGGCAAGCAAGTACAGGTATTTGTCAAATACGACGGTCTTAACCCCACAGGTAGCTTCAAAGACCGGGGAATGACAATGGCAATTTCCAAGGCAAAAGAAGCGGGTGCAAAAGCAGTAATTTGCGCTAGCACAGGCAACACCTCAGCCGCCGCCGCAGCTTATGCTAGACGGGGGGGGATGAAAGCTTTTGTATTAATTCCCGATGGTTATGTTGCCCTGGGGAAATTAGCACAAGCATTACTCTACGGTGCAGAAGTTTTGGCAATTCAAGGCAACTTCGACCGCGCATTAGAAATTGTGCGGGAAATGTCAGAGAACTACCCAGTCACATTAGTTAATTCGGTCAATCCCTACAGACTCGAAGGGCAAAAAACCGGAGCATTTGAAGTCGTAGATATTTTGGGTGATGCGCCAGATTGGTTATGCATACCCGTAGGTAATGCAGGCAACATTACTGCATACTGGATGGGTTTTTGCGAATATCACCAAGCAGGAAAATGCGATCGCTTACCTCGAATGATGGGATTCCAAGCAGCAGGAGCAGCACCCCTAGTTACCGGACATGCGATCGCAAATCCCGAAACCATCGCCACAGCAATTCGCATCGGCAATCCTGCAAGTTGGGACAAAGCTGTAGCCGCAAAATCAGCAAGTGCAGGTGAATTTAATTCCGTCACCGATGCCGAAATTTTAGATGCATATCGATTACTCGCATCCGAAGAAGGAATTTTCTGCGAACCAGCCAGCGCAGCATCAGTTGCGGGGATGTTGAAAGTCAAAGACCAAATTCCCCCAGGTGCAACCGTGGTTTGTGTTTTAACCGGGAATGGATTAAAAGACCCCGATACAGCAATTAAACACAGCAAAAGCCAGTTTAAACAAGGCATTGCACCCGATATTCAAGCAGTTGCAGACGCAATGGGCATGTAGAGACGACCCGGTGGGTCGTCTTTAACAAATTTGAATTTGAAATTTGAATATTGAATATTGAAATTTGAATATTGAAATTTGGAATATTGAAATTTGGAATATCGAAATTTGGAATGTCGAAATTGGAATATTGAAATTTGGAATATTGAAATTTGGAGAGACGACCCACCGGGTCGTCTGTACGAAAATTGGGAATTGGGAATTGGGAATTGGGGATTGGGAATTGGGAATTGGGGATTAGAGATTAAAAATTAGGAATTAAAGATTGAGAATCTAGGAACACATCGCTATTTACCTAACACGCAAACTCTTCGCCAAATCCAAAATCCAAAGCTTGTACTGAGCGACAGCGAATGTATCCAAAATCATCTAGCAGTTCGTTCCTTCGTCAAACTATCGATCGCATCACCAAGAGCAGTAGTCAAACTTTTGCGAGTTTGCGAATGATTTTCCTGCTCAGTCTTCAACGCAAGTAAAAGCGATCGCGTTCTTTGGTAATGGCAACTAATTTTACTCGTAACTCTTGGAGTGATTCGATTTGGGCAACTTCCGTATGAATAGCAGTATTAGTATCCGCGTCAGGAAGTATCGTTTCATCAATACCCTTAATTTTATGAAGTTCAGCTTTTAGCGTTGCGATTTCCTGTTGTAATAACTGCGAATCACTGCGACGTTGTTCAGATTCAGTATTGTAGAGTTTGCGCCATTTCTCCGCGCTTTCCCAGGCTTCATGACGCTGTGCGATCGCATCCGTAACTTGTTGTTTCAGCGCTTGAATCTCTGATAACCACTGCTGCGTCAAATCTTCACTCATACAATTACTCTCATAAATTTACCAAATAAATACTTAGAATATTTTTCTGTTTATAGACTACAAGGGGAAAGGCAAAAAGGGAAGAAGTCTAATTAGCTTCCCCATAACTACCCCAATAATGTATTATTCAACACATTCCATATTTAACAGCACAAAAAAACTGACTCCATGTGGAAGTCAGGTTGTTGACATCAAGCAATATGACTATCTAAACGAACTACACCAATCGCAAATCAGCATATTCAGCCAGTAAATCATCACTTGTCAAAGTATCTCCATTAGCTTGTGGAGTCCATAAAACTTCTATTGCCAGTAACTTATCACTAGGAATACCACCAATTTGACGCAAAGCTTGACGCAAATCATCAGCACTATTGATAGTAGGAATATCGTACTTCCCAAAAGTCGCCGCTAAAAGTGTAACAACAATATACTCTCCAGGTCCCTCAGTAATTAGGGTTGTAGGATTATCAATATTGTCAGCACCAGGCAAAGCATCTTGACGAGCAATATTACCTTTGAGTTGGTTGTTAACATTCGACAATGTTTCTTCAGTAAACTTACTACGTTCGGCTAATGACAAACGGTTAAATTCACTTTCTGCGGAAGTTAATCGTGCTTGCTGGGTTCCACCACCCGCATATACCCAATATTCAGGGTGACGAAGTAGTGCCAAACTCGCTTCTTGGAGGACTTCAGCACGTCCTGCGGGACTATTAGTATCAGCAGTTTCCGCAATGCGATCGAGTTCTGTTTGTAACCCACGTGCGCTTGCTAACATCCCAACTTGCAAGCGAGTCACCGATACCGTTGGATTAGGGGTATATGCTTCCTCGTAGGTTTCATCACTACCAGCACGACGGAAAGCTTGGAGTAGGAAATTGGCTACAGCAAAGAAAATTAGAATGCCAAATAAGCCACTAAATCCACCACCGATACCCCAGAAAGGAAGCAAGAATGGGAAACCGAACCCACCACCACCGGGATAATAGCCACCACCACCGGGAGCATAGGTACGAGGGGCACTGTAGGGACGACTAGAAGATGGCATCCGGAACGAACCACCACCAATTCTACCTCCACTTCGGGCTGCCAGCGCTCCATCTGCATGACCAAATGCCAAGCTGAAGACAAGACACAGAAGAAATAAGGATTTTAGTATGGTTTTGAAAGGAGACTTCAAATTTTGTTGTATTTTTTTACGCATAACACAAGGAATGAAAAGGGTTTTGTTTATTAGGTTAGGAGTGTTGCGATATGGCGATCGCGTTCAGACCGCGAATAAACACTTCTGATGAAAGACTAGTAACTGGTAAGTTCAGTAAAGCTCTAAACCACCTTCTATAATTTACCGCTTCTTTCCACATAGAAACAGCAAACTCTAGGGGGATTTCTGAGGTGATAACCGTACCAGAAGAAGGTAGGTATAGATTTTGCGGTTGGAAACATTAATTAAAAATTAAATTTATGGGAAAATATGCAAATTATACTTATAAAAACAATTTCAAATTCTTAGATTTAGAACTAAAAAAGAGAATTGTGTCCGTAGATGGAGACATATTTTTTAGTTATTAGTTATTAGTTATTAGTCATTAGTCATTGGTTTTACATACCTAAAATTAAAAAATACAAGAAGAAATTAATCATGATTGACCTCTATTAATACAGTCGAGCAGATACGGGAAAAACTAAAATCCAGTAGCAGTAAATCAGAAATAATTGTTTACCCCAATGTTCCCCCTGCCTTTTTTGCCGATTATCGTCCCTCTTACCGCGAGGCAGCAGCTAAAGATGGTTGGAAACGTCTTCAGGCATGGTTTAAGCAGTATGTTTAAGAATTTTTGCAATAGACGTTTTTATCGAGTAATACGGAGAATTTTATCCTGCTGCGACGGACAACTTCCCCGCCCATCACAATTACTAGTTGTAATATATAATTCCCCATCTGGTCCCATAATTGCCTCTCGAAGCCGTCCATATTGACCTTGTAAATAAACCTCATGCGACTGAACTTGTTGAGGTGACTGTGGATTAAAAACAACACGCTGCAAATGCTCCGAGCGGAGAGTAGCAATAATTAAACTTCCTTTCCACTCAGGAATGGAATTTCCTGTATAAATTGCTGCTCCCCCTGGGGGTAAAGCATTTCGCCACACAATCGATGGAGTCACAAGTCCTTTGCCTGACTCACAACGATAGATGGTAGGCCAGCCAAGGTTATCACCTGCTTTGGCTACACTAGCTTTATCGTGACCACTTCTGCCCAATTCCCCACTTGGACCGTGGTCTGTCACCAATAAAGTCGAGCGATCGCGCCAATCAAAACCCTGAGTATTACGAATACCAGTGATATATACGGGATTTTTTGGGAATGGATTGTCTTGGGGCACTTGTCCATCTGCTGTTAACCGCAGAATTTTACCTGCAAGGCTATTAATATCCTGGGAACTTTGCGGTTTTCTCGCATCACCAGTACCGATGTAGAGCATTCCATCAGCACCAAAGCGGATACGACCACCATTATGAAATTGCGCTACGGGAATATCATCAAGAATTATTCGATTTGGCGATGCAGTAAGTCCATCCGCAGATAATTGCCATCGTTCGACACGATTGACCTGCGACCCATTGCGATCGGCGGTATAGTAAACGTAGAATAGTCGGTTTTCGGCAAATTTGGGATGGGTAGCAATGCCGAGCAAACCATCTTCACCACTGCCTGTAACATTAATAGTCGCTACTGGCTTTTGAACCAGTTTACCACCCCGCACGAGGCGAACTCGCCCAGGTCGTTCGGTAACTAACATATCTTGATTTGGTAGAAAAGCAATTCCCCAAGGAACTTCAAGTCCTGTTACCACTTCTTCAACCCGCACATTTACCTTTCCTGGTGAGCCAAAGCCATTTTCCACTAAGGTACAAGCTTGATTTTTGGTAGGAATTTGTTGACTTACTTGTGTTTGCTGATTGTTCGCGTTAGCAGATTCAGATGTGGGTAATGTACAAGAAGTAATTCCTAAACATACCACACCAATAATTATTTTACTGGTAAAATTTGTTGTTATATTCATATTTATTTTTCCAATTAATTCTTTTTCTCAAACAGTTTTGAAGGTGAAAACTTACAAATATTATTAATTGATGTTTACTATTACTAGCATTTAAAAAAAAATATTCATTCCCCTTATAGTTTAATACAGTTGAGTTAAATATTTTTCTGATCGTATTTACGCAAAGAAACCGCGTTTCCGGCTTCACGTGCGTAACTCCTATCTTATTTTACTTGCGTTGCTGTAATGTGTAGTAGAAATTATAATAAACTACGGGAGGTGGTGACAATTTGTACAAAAAAATACCTGTTAAAGCTAATTTTACTGACGAAGAAAAAGCATTTTGGGTCATGCAATGCGAACACGCTAACAGCCTGATTAATTCAGCAATTTATCAGACACGGCAAATTCATTATGCGGAGAAGTCAAATGCATCTGTTTGAGCTTATTTTAGTACCATTCACCTATAGTTATCTATGTCACAGCCTCAATCTTATATAAAAACACCATCACAAAACACTCAAATCAAAACTCCGAAGCAGGGTAAATCATTACCATCCGGACTTCTTATCAAAACAGGTAAATTTATTTGGTCAACAATGTGGCATCTAATGATGTCACAACTTGCACCACCTAGCAAATCTGGTGAATACATACGTCCAGATAGTCAGTTTCGGAATCTAGTTAGCAGCGACGAAAATAGTAAATATCAACCAGAAACATCTCGTTACCGTTTATATGTTGGTTTAGGATGTCCTTGGGCACATCGAACACTTGTGACGCTTGCCCTAAAAGGGCTGGAAAATGCCATTTCCATATCGATTGTTTCACCATCTTCTGATACAGGAATTTGGATTTTAAATCGAGAAGAAGAAGGTTGTCGAACATTACCAGAACTCTATAATTTGGCACAATCTAACTACAGTGGACGCTGTACCGTTCCCATATTGTGGGATACGCAAACTCAGACAATCGTTAATAATGAAAGTGCTGAAATTATTGTAATTTTAAATTCACAATTTAACGAGTTTGCAACTAATCCAACACTCAACTTATATCCCGAAGAACTTAAAGAAACAATAGATAAGTGGAATGATAAAATTTACCGCACAGTAAATAATGGCGTATATCGTTGCGGATTTGCACAGACACAGGAAGCTTACGAAAAAGCGTGTAATGAATTGTTTGTAACTCTTGATGAAATTGATACAGCTTTAGAAAAAAGTAGATACTTGTGTGGAAATATACCTACACTTGCAGATGTCCGCTTATTCACTACTTTATTTCGATTTGACGTAGTTTACTACGGACTATTTAAGTGTAACCGTCGTCGTATTCAAGATTACCAAAACTTAGGAGCATATCTACGTGATTTGTATCAGCTTCCTGGTGTTGCTCAAACTTGCGACTTAGAGAGCGTGAAGCGTGATTACTACGGAAACTTATTTCCCCTAAATCCAGGAGGAATCATACCATCCGGTCCCGATATTAGCAATTTACTAGAACCAGCACCAGCAATTCCAAATTCCGCACCAATTGATAAGCAAGGCAGTTTGGGTATCTCTTAGAGGGTGTTTATAAAATAAATCTGTCATTCTGAGTGCAGCGATAGCGTTGCCGTCAGGCTAGAATCTAGGGTTTGCGGTGTAATCGAGAGATGCTACCCTCCTCTATCGCTACGTTCAGCATGACAGTTTATTTACGCCGCGCTGTACTAGATATTTGGGGTGGTGAATTAGGAGTGCTGAAACAGCGTTTCGAGATAGACACGAGCGCAAGAGCGATCGCTTTCGCCATTTTGAAGTAGAAACAGCGACAAAGCCGCAATCAGAACTCGGTTTTCGTCCCAATCAGGATGGGCATCAAGGTAAGTCTTGAGGGATTCGTGGAGGGTTTCCGGAATTTCTGTAAATAAGCTAACTGTTGCGTTCATACCAAAATTCTCCATTGAAGTCCATCAATTTATTTTGAATCCTTGCTTGTAGCCTGTTGTGTGGCAAAATCCAAACTTTCTTGTCTCCGGTTTTTTGGCAGCAACCGTAATGTTAAATTTACACAGCTACCCAACGGACTAAAAATGCAAGCCGAATCATTGTGCGGCAAGAGGGGGTATGTTTGTCAATGCTGCGAAATGTTACAAGAGAATTTATAAAAAATAAATATTTACGGAATAATCAGGGTTTAAAGCTTTATTTATTTACTCTTCTTAATAAAAACTCAGTACTTAAAACTAAATATCCTCAAAGGGGAGCCAATCCCCAATAATGTATAAACAGCCTATTCAGGCGTAAAAAGGCTGTGGAAAACTACGAACAGCCTGTGGAAATCTTGTGGAATGGGTGAGGAAAATCGCAGTAAATGATAAGAATTACAAAAAGATAATTTTTATTTAACCTAGCGATCATGAAAATTCCATCTAAAACCCGTTTTTTGTGGCGTTTGTCTGAGGTTTATCCGTCGATAGTGACTGAGTTGGCTTTTCTGTTGTAACCACAACTTTGGCTTTTGTCACCTATACTGTGCTTGTAACTCCACCTTTAGTTTGAACCTTCAGTAAATTGCTATTTTGATAGAGGAATTTCTAGAAGCATCAAATTTGATAGGATAGTTACATTTATATTTAGTACCACCCTTGCCGATGCCATCTGCCTATCTTTTGCTATCCCACGGAAGTCACGATGCGCGATCGCAAATCGCCATGCAAAAATTGGCGCAACAATTGTCGAGTTGGCGAGAGTATAGGCTGCAAAACTCCACCGGAGAGGCTACGCAATCCCAATTAGACAATGCAAGTACAATAAGTGAAACTGTTGTGGGTACGGCATATCTAGAATTACAGCCCCAACCTTTACATATACAAATTAGTGAATTTGTCAAGCCGTTTATACTATCCCCACAACAACCCTTACACCTGAAGATTTTGCCCTTGTTTCTGCTTTCTGGAATGCATGTAATGGAAGATATTCCCGCAGAAATTGAATTAGCAAAACAAATGCTAGGGCAAAAGTTCGAGATAGAATTACAGCCTTATTTGGGAAGTTACCACGAGTTGGGACAACTGCTAGCAAAACAACTAACAGCATCTCCCGCCGAAAAGTATATATTAATGGCACATGGTAGCCGTCGTCCTGGTTTCCAAGCACCGATGGAAAAAATTATCTCTAATTTGGCAGGATTAAATTTAGAGGTGACAACAGCATACTGGGCAGTTCCACCAAGTTTAGAAGAGAGTGTCGGAGAATTGGTCGCTTCCGGGTATAAACGAATTACGATCGCACCATATTTCCTTTTTCCTGGTGGCATAACCGATGCGATCGCAATTGCTGTAGAAAAGCTACAATTACAATTTCCTGGCGTAAGTTTAAATTTGACTGAGCCTTTAGGAACGTCTACGGAATTAGCCGATTTGATTTGGGATTTGTTGCAAAAATGAGCCGCATTGAGGATGAACAGCAAAAGTTGATGGGGAAAGTCTATCTTGTCGGCGCGGGACCAGGAGACCCAGGTTTAGTTACAATTAAGGCTAAGGGATTGCTGGAATGCGCGGATGTGGTTATTTACGATGCTTTGGTGAGTGAGTCAATTTTGGCAATGATTAATCCCCTAGCAGAAAAAATTAATGCGGGAAAACGGAAAGGTCAGCATTCTTTGTTACAGGAGGAGACGACAGAACTACTGTTGGAAAAAGCACGAGTTTGTGCGGTGGTGGTACGATTGAAAGGTGGTGACCCGTTCATTTTCGGACGTGGAGGCGAAGAAATGGCGGAACTTATTCAAGCTGGGGTATCGGTGGAGATAGTGCCAGGAATTACATCAGGAATTGCCGCACCTGCCTATGCTGGGATTCCTTTAACCCATCGCTTGTATAGTTCGTCCGTGACTTTTGTAACCGGACATGAGGCAGCAGGAAAATATCGTCCCGCAGTCAATTGGCAAGCTGTGGCTCAAGGTTCGGAGACAATTGTGATTTATATGGGGATTCACAACTTGGGTTATATTGTTGATGAATTGACGAAAGCAGGTTTGAGTATGGAAACACCAATTGCTTTGGTCAGATGGGGTACTAGACCAGAACAGGAAGAATTAATTGGAGAATTGGGGACAATAGTTGAGGAAGTCGAGAAAGTTGGATTTCGTGCCCCTGCCATCGTTGTGATTGGCTCAGTGGTAAAAATGCACGGTATTCTCAATTAGGTGTTGCTGACCCTGGTGTCATTGGTAATGGTATATTTATTTTCTCGATGTAGAAATAAAAAACCGGGTTTTTCTCAATATAAATACGGAAAAAGGCTAATTTTGGTTAGGGAAAGCACCTCAAATAAATTACCTAAAAAGAGTAAATAGCGATCGCAATTAATTTATAGAGGTTTTCAGGCGTTGTTGAATTGTGGTATGAACCAAAAATGTAGAGACATTTCGCGTCTCTACATCTTTTTCACTCCTATGTCTAATGCAAAATCATTTCTAAGCAACAACCCGTGATTCCAAATCCTGAATCAATTGCTGCTCGACAAACTCATAAAACTTGGTTCTTGTACCTTGGCAAAGATAACAATCCTGTAAAGCTAAAAGAAAACCTTGAACAGAATCTGCACCACCGGAAATTTGCTTTGTTTTTTGAATAAACATTTGCCAATTATTTTCATTAGTTCCAAATTTTTCAATAATATGTAACGCAGCCAGATATTCAGCTAAAGGATCGAGGGCAAAGCGGATTTGGTCTTGCCCCGCACCGATGGTTTGAATGAGATGTAGACGCTGTTCGAGGTAATTTAGACGTGTTTCAGCATTTTCGCCACCAAGGGCAATTAATGCCGCTTGTCGCTTGATTGGTGCTGGTCGTAAATATTGCTGTAAGCATTCCCAAGCGATCGCTTTGGCATCTTGATGAATATTGCGATCGCTGGGTTTATCATCTCCGGTAACGCTGCGATTGAGTTCGTTGAGATACGACAGCATCAGGTTGGGAATATTATCAGGTAAATTCAGGTTTGTTTCCCTAACTTCTTCGACTTTTGCAGCCATTAATTGTTCGGCATATAATTTCGCCAATAGTGCTGTAATATTGCGCTGTCCCACCATTTGCGATAACCGACTACAAGCGTTAAAAAATTCGCTATCGGTAAATAAATCCCGTTTACCTTGCTGGGTCAAATATGCTTCCATGAAAGATGACAAGCGATTACCAGCAATCCGCATTGGTTTAATAATAGTTTTTGTCACATGTCCCAAAGTTTCCTCAAAACGGGAAGTCACAATCAAAGCATTGATGGGGAAATTCGGAGATTCTGGACGGATTTCTTTGCGGGTTGCTTCCGACATTTCCGAAAAGTGGTCAACAATGACTAAAATTCTGCGATCGCGCAATAATCTTTCAAGAAATTCTTCGGATACAGGCTGAGATGTATTTGTCAAGTCTTGCAATTGTCCTTGGATAGTGGCAAGTAATGCCGATTTTCCTTCAGATGTCACCAAGTCCAGTTCTTGTTCGATTAAGACTGGTAACATTTTATGTTGAGTTAAGCGATCGTTTTCATCATCAGCCATTGCCCATTTGGCGATTTGACAAGCAAGACTGGTTTTACCCACTCCACCTTCACCTTGAATCAGTATACAGTCCCGTTGTTTGATAAATTTGGCACGTAAACTTGCACCTGTTAATTGCGGTAAGGTTTTACCACCTAAGACTACAGGAATGGGAATATAAACTTCGCGATCTTGGACTGTATTTTTCTCTTCAAATTCTTCGCGAACTGATGTTATATGCCGATTTACCCAAGCATCTAAAACCCTGGGATGATATTTGAAAAATATCAGCCAACGTGGTGAAATTTCTGGCGCTCCGGGGATGGGAAGTTTTAAATCAATTGGTTTCAAAAACTCATCAATTTTCAACAACCATAAAGGACGTAAACCAAAAATCACCAACAAAATCAATAGATAAATGATTGGTGTCATTATCGATGGATTTTTAAGAACATTATCGATAAATTTACGCTCAGTCTGAATTCTTTTTAAAGCGTCCAACTGTTGTTTAATTGCTTTTTGGTAATTATCTAAACTCTTGTATGGCGGTTTGTTGAGTATTTTAATTGCTTCCTCAAAACTTTTGACTGTAATATCTAAGTCGCCATCAGATAATTCACCTTGTATTACTGCCTTTTCTTGAATTTTTACGCCAATTTTACTTAATGAATCTGCCGCATTCTTTAACAAATCATAGTTATCGCCATAGTTAACTTTTAATGCTTCCAGAAGTGCTGGAATGACTTCTTTCTCTTTCTCATCACTATCAATTTTTCCTAAAGCTGCTGCTGCACTTGCTCTCACATTGAAATTTTCATCTTTTTTTAGAACTTCCACAAGCTTTGGTACTGAAGTTTTAGCTTCTGAACCAATATGTTCGGCAAAATTTCCTAATGCATCTGCTGCTACTCTGCGAACTGAGCGATTTTTATCAGCGAGTAAATCAATTATTTTGGGATATGCAGGTTTTCCATACGAACCCATCATTAATAATGCTGCGATCGCATGACGACGCACAAGAAAAGCTTTATCATCTAAAGCTTCAATCAAAATCTGGCTTGCTTCTTTATTTTTTCCCAATTCCATCACAGTTAATGCCTGAATCGCGGCTATGCGTGCATCCACGTTGGTGATACGTTTATCTTTTGCAATAGTCAGTAAATCGGGAATCGCTTTTTTTGCTTTGTCTTTGACTGTTGCTAAAGCCTTTGCTGCTAGCTGATGTGCTTCTGGTTCTTTATCCTCTCTCAATACTTTAATTAAGTTATCAATTGCATTAGTCGCATCGATCGAGCTAATTGCTTCAATCGAATTGGTTCTGATATCTTTATCTAGAGATGTAAGTAATTTTTTGAGGGTATCTAAGGCAATCTCTGCTTCTTTACCAATTTTTCCTAAAGCCTGAATTGCTAAAATACGTGATTCTTTCGATGCTTGTTGATTTTCTAAGATTCTTTCTAATTCCCGAATATTACCTTGTTTGATTAAAGCATCTATATTTTTGACTTCTATCTCTAAGTTTTTTGCCGCAACTGATTGATTTTCAGGCTTTGATTTAACAGTAGTGGCTGTTTGCCCCCAAGTACTACTAGCAAAAAATAAAGGTGATGAAATGCACAGTAATCCTAAAACCAATCGATTTGTAATATTACTTATACTAGTTTTGATACCTGCATTAGACATATCTGATACCTCCATTGAGTCCCTGATATTGTGTAAGAAAGCAAATTCTAGCTGATTCAGCCAGTGTATATTTACGAACTTAATACCATATATTAATACCATATAGGAGTCGCAGTATTGTACTTATGCAGTTGAAGGTAAAAATGTGAAAATAGCTGATAAAGCCATCTCTAAATCTTTTATTGAGAAGAATAAGGGGCTTTCAAACAATAAATTATTCAACTATTTCAGCACAAACGATGGTATTGATATTCGGTGATAACATCTTGATTTCACGGAGAGGTTTTTAAAAGTCATCAAGAAGAGAAAGATTTTATTCGCTAACAAGTTGCCATCATTGCACATCTGGAGTTTGCGTTGATATCATGTTAATAGGAAGTCAGTCAGCAAGCATTATTCTTGCCTTTTGGGTTAACAAGTTAAAAGTTTATTGTCGTAATGATACCAGCAGAAAATGCGCGTCTCCCTATTTGTGAACTCGAAGCAACGCCAGAATGGTTAACTTCTGAAGCGATTCACTACGTCGCTGAATGCATTAACTATTGTGAAAATGTGCAAATGCTTGCCCAACTGCGACACATTTTCCCACGAACCGTCCTAACAGAAGCATCTCGATATATCAAAGGACAGCAACGTCAAAATCTAAGACTGTGGCTAACTCAACTCAATCATCAGTAACTCGAATCTGGGACTTATAAATCAAATAAAGATGCCAATTATAAACCAATACAGTTCAGTTAAGTATTTTTTCCTTCTCTTGCTTGGCGTACTTAGCCCTTACAGGGCGGCTATCGCCAACAGAAGCCACTACCCTACGGGATGAGCTTCGCTCTACGTGTCTACT
>JAAUPE010000022.1 GCA_012034595.1 Calothrix sp. CSU_2_0
AAATTGTTCAAACTGGTTGCATAACTGGGATGGTTTTCTCCGAGTATGGATTTTCTTAATTCCAATGCTTGGAGATAAAGAGGTTCTGCTGCTTCGTACTTTCCTTGGGAACGGTAGAGGGAAGCTAAATTGTTCAAACTGGATGCTAATTCTAATTCTGAATCGAGTTTTTCTTGTAACTCAACTGCTTTCTGGAAATACCCAATTGCTAAATCCAATTCTTTTTGATAATTTTGAAATTCCCCATTTTCCAATCGACGACGATAAATTTGCCCTAATTGACTATACAAACTCGCTAATGTTGCTTCTTTCGTTCCCGGTTTCGCTTCAATTTCTCGAATTAATCTTTGTAAATCTTCTAAAGGTAAAAAATACTCGTTATCATCATCGGCTGTTTCCAAGCGACTATCATTAATAAAGCTCCGAAAAACTTCTAAATCTCGTGGTGCAACTGTATTTTTAGTTATGCAATGAAAACGAAATACACCATTTCGCCAACTCCAGAAATCTGGCGCTTTTTTTTGGAGGTTTTGCAATAGGTTATTAGTCACCCAAATAATAATAGCAAAGGGATATTCTCGTAATCCTTCCCTTGTCCATTGCAAGTAACCAAAAAATTTATCTTGTTCGGATTGTTCTTCGCCAAATTTGAGGAAAAATAGTTGCTCTATCCCTGTAATCGTAATTATTGCGGGTTGATGTTGCTGAAGATATGGTTCGGTTTCTACTAGTTGATTAATTGCCGCTTTTAAATTTGGTTCACCTCTTGGTAAGGTGACATGATAGGAGCGAAAATTTGGTTCGAGTTCGGCTTGATATCGAGCGATTATTTCATCACGAAAATCGCTATTGTCACAGGTTGCTATCAACAAACTTAACCTACCTATCCCTGCTTCGATGGATACAATTAAATCATCGTATGCATCTTGATTTTTCTCGTTTATATTTTTATTATTCTGTTCTTTCATATTAAATTTAATCTTTAAATTCAATTACATAATTTGCCACTAAGGTTAAATATACTATTGTAGTAACGCACCGAAGTCTTCGAGAATGGTGCGTTACGCTTCGCTAACAGCACCCTACGTTTTTTCAAATCAAATATGGGCTTTTAAATTAAACCTTCATCACGTAATAATTCCACAACAATTGGATGCAAATCATACCAATTTTGACGATTACGATACTCTAAAACATAAAGTCCATGTAATAAATCGAGAAATTCTTGCTGTTTAGGGTCTTCTGGTTTAAAATTTTGATAAGTTGCTTGTAATATTTGATATTCTGATTTTCCTAAAGGTAAAGCAAAATCATTGCGAATATTATTAATTGCTTCATCGAGAATATTATTATCAATCATGACTTTTTCATCGGGTTTACGACGAATTAAACGCAAACAAATTCGACAACATTCATTCGCAATCCGCACCAACTCACGTAGAACTCCACCACTATTTATAACGATGAGTTTGATTGTCTCTTTAGCAATTAATTCTGATGAAATTCGTTTTTCTAAAATTTCGCAAAGTACATCAAATGTTTCCGCACGAGGTTGAATATTTGCATCTCTACTATCACCTTTATTAAATAATTTCAAAACAGGCATTGGTACTATTTGGTCGTTTGTTTCCGCTTCAATTGTTGTTTTCAAAGCAGTTTCTCGTAAAGCCGAAATCGGAATTGTATAAATAATCCGAAATCCTGGCAAACAAAGAGCTTTAATATTATCTCTAAAAATATGATTAACTACACCCAAATCAAGTTTATCTAAATCATCAATAATCACTAAAATCTCTTTTTGACAAGCAGATTGAATCGCAGCCGCAATAATATTTATTTGAGCCACTAATTCGGAAACTTTACGTTCAAATTCCTGCTTAAGTTCGTAACGAATTTTGGAATCAACTTTTAATTTTGTGCTAACTAACTTAAACAAGTTCTTCTCAATAGCTGTTTCACTTTGAATACTTGTTTCCTCAGTCTTAGTTCGTTTGGCAAACCATTTTTCCAAAGCATCTTTTGTCGATTTCGGAATATCAACTCGACGCGCTTCAGCCTGCAACATTAAATTTACAGCAATAGAAAATAAGATATTGATATGGTTAATATCCGACATCTCAATCGTTTCCGCAATTGAAAAAAATACCACAAAATACTTATCTTCAATCTTACGACCAAATTCTGCTAATAGCGTCGATTTCCCACATCCCCGATGTCCAGTAAACACAATTTTACCGTCACTGTTGGGGCTATCCTCCACTAGCTGCACCAATTCGTCAAGAATTTTTTCAGCATAATCAACTTTAAATTGACTTATTTCTTTTTGTGTCAGCAATGGAACCAATTCCAGGTTCCCGTATGCTTGCTTAAACTGCTGCAATCGCTCTTCAGACATATATTTTAGGTAGATATTTAAGGTATATATTCCAGGTAGATATTCCAGGTAGATATTCCAGCCATAGAAATTTTAAACGAAACTAGAATATACCTCTTTTATCATCTCCCATCCCCAACAACAAGAAAAACGATCGCGAAAATCGAAATCGGTGATAAGCTAAGACGCAACTAATCTTCAGCCTGGAAAGCTTACAGCAAAGCTTTTATGCTTCAAAATAATGTCGAAAATGCATAAGCTAGTTTCTAGTACTTATACTTGTATTAAAGTAAACCACCAATAATCCCGACTTCCCATTCCCGTGGGAAAATAGTAGATAGTAAATTTTGAAGCTGTTTGTATAACCAAAATGGATACCAAAGCATTTAAGCGATCGCTCCAACATTCCGAAAACTACCATCGTCGGGGTTTTGGTCATCAAGCTGAAGTTGCAACCCAATTAAAATCGGAATATCAAAGTAATTTAATTCAAGAAATTCGCGATCGCAATTACAATTTCAAACGCGGTAATGTTACTATTCGACTAGCACAGTCTTTTGGTTTCTGCTGGGGGGTAGAACGTGCTGTAGCAATGGCTTATGAGACTCGTCAGCATTTTCCTAGCGAACAAATTTGGATTACTAACGAAATTATTCATAACCCATCGGTAAACCAACGCTTGCGGGAAATGGAAGTTAAATTTATTCCCGTTGAAGCTGGAAATAAAGACTTTTCTATTATTGGAAGTGGGGATGTGGTAATTTTACCCGCTTTCGGTGCTAGCGTTCAAGAAATGCAACTTCTCAACGAGAAAGGTTGCAAAATTGTTGATACTACTTGTCCTTGGGTTTCTAAAGTTTGGAACACTGTTGAAAAGCATAAAAAAGGTGAATTCACATCAATTATTCACGGTAAATACAACCATGAAGAAACAGTTGCAACCAGTTCTTTTGCGGGAACATATTTAATTGTTTTAAATATGCAGCAAGCTGAATATGTTGCTAATTACATCTTAAATGGTGGTGATAAAAATGAGTTTATGGCGAAGTTTAGTAAGTCTTATTCGGCTGGATTTGACCCCGATATCGATTTAGAAAGGGTTGGAATTGCCAATCAAACGACTATGTTAAAAGGTGAAACCGAAGAAATTGGTAAATTGTTCGAGCGGACAATGATGAAAAAATATGGACCACAAGCATTAAACGAACATTTTCAAAGCTTTAATACAATTTGTGATGCTACTCAAGAAAGGCAAGATGCCATGTTTGAGTTAGTCAAAGAAAAACTTGATTTAATGATAGTAATTGGTGGCTTTAATTCATCGAATACGACTCATTTACAAGAAATATCTGAAGAAAATCACATTCCTTCATATCATATTGATTGTGTAGAAAGGATTCAGTCTCAGATTGCGATCGAACATCGTCAATTAAATGGAGAATTGCAAATAACAAAAGATTGGTTACCAGAAGGTGAAATTGTTATTGGTATAACTTCTGGTGCTTCCACCCCCGATATAGTTGTGGAAGAGATTATTGAACAAATCTTTGAACTGAAAGCATCGGCAGCGATGGTTTAGTTTAATATCTAAAAAGGGCTAACAAACATGGTTAGCCCCTATAATATAAATCACATTCCTGCCCATATACCCATGTCAGCAGCACCATTAGGAGATGCTAAAGCAGGACGAATTGTTTGGTATAAATCGGGATATTTACTAGCAAGTTCAGCTTCGTTAATATTCCCACTCAAAACCTCACCATCTTGACTTTTAATCGAGTACTTAATCCCGTCACTTTCATTCTTAATCAAGACAACTTTATCACGCATTTGCAGACGAGTAATCCCAATCGGTTCGTTGACTTGAATTAGCACGGGTTAGGTTTGTAAATAGCGTGCTAATTACGACAACTAAAAACAGAATCACTGGAAATTTACGCATAATTAATCCTGCGATCGCGCTTGATTTATGTATTACTGATTGTCACCCTTATTTTAGCAGCACAAAATACATTCAACTTACATTCAAAGACTTGTTTTTCAAGTCATCCAAGGAAACATACTCCAATGCTTTTTCATGGGTAGCTGACAGCACTATAGGGGGAGCAAAACCAGCATCCAGAGCTTCTTTCCAACGGGAAGCACACAAACACCATCTATCTCCGGGTTTTAGTCCAGGAAAGTTGTATTGGGGAACTGGTGTGGTTAAATCATTCCCACGGGATTTGCTAAATACGAGAAACTCTTCAGTCACTTCTGCACAAACCACATGAACTCCCATGTCCATTGGTCCAGTTTCGCATAGTCCGTTGCGGTAAAAACCAGTTACCGGGGAACCACAACAAAATTCCAGATTTCCACCTAAGACATTTTTGGCATCAGTCATACTAATTTTAGATTTTAGATTTTGGATTTTGGATTTTGGATTTGGATTTGGATTAATATAACTTTAGCAAATTCAGCTTATCAGTAATCAGTGGTCAGTAATCAGTAATCAGTAATCAGTAATCAGTAATCAGTAATCAGTGGTCAGTAATCAGTAATCAGTGGTCAGTAATCAGTAATTGGAGTATAAACTAAAAAAAGTAAAGTTTTTGTTTCTGAAATTTTGTCAGAAAGCGGTAAACAAGTTGATTAATGCTATGCGATTTATTTATAAGGAAAACTATTATCCCAAATTCTAACTCCTGAATGCTGACTCCTAACTCCTGACTCCTGACTCCTGAATGCTAACTCCTAACTCCTAATTCCTGAATGCTAACTCCTAACTCCTAACTTCTGATTTCTTCTTCCATCTCCAAACCTCAAAATCTATGACAGAATTAGAACGCTACTTATTTGACTTACAAGGATATATAGTAGTTGAAAATGCCCTCAATACCGAACAAATAGCAACCTTAAAACAAATCATCAATCAGCAAATTGTCAATCAAAATCAACCCGAAGCTAGTAAACTTCGTTTCGATTCCTTGCTTAATTGGGGCAAACCTTTTCGCGATTTAATCGATAATCCCCGCATCACTCCCTACCTTGCCGAACTACTAGGACAAGATTTTCGTTTAGACCATGATTATATCCACATTATCCGTCAAGGAGAAGGTCCAGTGGGTTCATTTCTCCACGGTGGTGGAACTCCTTACGACCCTTGTCAATTCTACGAATTCAAGCATGGTAAAATGTACAACGGCTTAACTGCGATCGCTTACGAACTTAACGATGTCAATCCTTCTGAAGGTGGATTTGGTTGTGTACCAGGTAGTCATAAAAGTAATTATTCCTTCCCTAGAGAATGGCTAAGCTTAGAAAAACTAAACTTAGAAAAAACTAATAATTGTGTGCAAACGGTATCAGTCAAAGCCGGAAGTGCAATAATATTTACCGAAGCGTTGACACATGGTACTGTTCCCTGGAAAGGAAATTGCAACCTATCTCGCACCACAATCTTTTACAAATACTCACCACAAAATATAGCCTGGGCTAGATATTACTACAATGCCAATAATTTTCCCGATTTAACCTCGCAACAACGGCAAATCCTGAGAATACCTGGTATTTCCACGTAATTTAACCAATTATATAAGGAATAAACAGATGTTTGCTTTTGCGATCGCGTAGCGGTTCTTTCAGAACATCGCCATTGTTGAGTGCTTTGCACCATTGCAACATACATTAGTTTTTGTGAATACTGAGCATAGAATTTTACACTGCATAAAGTCTGGTAAATGACTCGTAATTTTAATTAAATGGAAATAATAGTCATCAACTGGAGAAATACAAGTGCAGACTGTATCAACTACTCAACCAGCAACCACATCAAATAATTCTCAAGCACTTAATCAAACTAATACATGTGTAAATACAGCTTTTTTTGTACTTGCGATCGCGGTTTTTCTAGTAATCAGAGTAGTTGTCGGCAAAGAGTATCGTGCAAATCACCTCAAAAAGCAAATTAATAAACTTGAAAAAATCTGGTTACTCGAAGTCAAAAAATAATTGTATTATAATTTATGCTTCCGAATTCAGAGTGTAGAGACGTTAAATATAACATCTCTACTTCCATTATTTTACATTGCAACTACCACAAAAACTACTCATAACCATGTTCATGGCTAGTAATTTTTCCTCGGAAAACCACATATTGGTAAATGTTGTAAAACAACATTACCGGAATTAGAAAACCGACGAAAATCAACATGAATACCATCGCACTAGGGTCAGCAGCAGCATCATAAATGGTGATTTGTGAAGGAATCACATAAGGGAAAACTACTAATGCTAATCCGATAAATGTCAGTACAAAAATTAAAATTGTCCAAACAAAAGGTGCTTTATCCTGTTTCTTTCTCAAACTCTTCAGAAGTTGATAGATTAGCAAGATTCCTAATAAAGGAATTAAGGCAAAAACATAAACTAATGGAGCTTGAAATAACTTACTCCGGGCACTTTCATAAAATATCGGCGTAGTAATAGTAATGAAAATTGCACCCATCAAAGTTGTGTATGCAGATAACTTGGCAGTTTGATAATGATTTTCCTGCAACTCACCTTCAGTTTTCCAAACCAAATAAGTTGAACCAATCAATACGTAACCTTGAATCAAAGTTAAGGCAACTAGTATTGATTGCCAGCTTAAAAAATCCCAAGTAGAGCCAATAAAATGCCCAGCTTTATCGACATTAATCCCTTTTAAAACAGCACCCAATGCAAAACCTTGACCGAGTGCTGCTAAAAAACTTCCAGCCCCAAAAGCAAGATTCCAAAACAATTTTCGATTTGCATGTTCCCTAAATTCAAATGCCACAGCCCGAAAAATAAACCCAAATAACATCATGTTAATCGGGATATAAAGTGCATTCAAAATAGTCGCATAGGCAAGGGGAAACGCACCAAATAGACTTCCCCCCATCAACACCAACCAAGTCTCATTTGCATCCCAAATATTGCTCAAACTTGTCATTAAAATACCGCGTCTTTCCTCATTTGAAGCTGTTAGCGATAAAATTCCCACACCCAAATCAAATCCATCTAACATCACGTAAAGAAAGAGAAATAAAGCAAGAATTCCAAACCAAACTTGAGGGAGAAAATATTTAAGCGTTTCCATTTTCTGCTATTACCAAACTTACTGTTGTGCTTCAACTGGACGTTCATCGGGGAGAAACTCTGCGGGAGTCGTATCAATAGCTACTTCAGTGTCGATTCCCGGTACTGATAACTGTAAATTTGGTCCTTTGCGAATAATACGACTGCCAAAATACAAAGCAGTAAATAACAGAAACCCATAAACCACCCCATAACCAATCAAAGTAGTGAGAACATTACTTGGTGGTAAATGGGAAACCGAATCAACAGTGCGGAGTTGGTTGTAAACCGTCCAAGGTTGCCTACCAACACAACGCACAATCCAACCCGTATCGATCGCAATATAACCAAGTGGTGCCGCAAATATCCAAGCACGGAGTAACCATTTTTGCTGTTCGATATTCTCCTCCGAAAGTTTACCCCGCAGCCATTGCAATCCAGTCAACAACATCAAGCCAACCAGAGCAAACCCAATACCTACCATTGTCCGGAAAGCGTAATAAATTAGACCAACTAAATGGGGTCGATTTTGCGGTGGAAATTCCTTTAATCCGAGTACAGGTTTCGAGAGATTTTGTTTAAATTCGAGAACATAACCCAAACCATTCGGTATCTTAACTTCCCAATCATTTTTTTCAGCTTTGTCATTTGGTAAAGCAATCAAGCTGTAATTTGCGGGTTTGCCTGCGGGAGATGTTTCCCACTTCGCTTCCATAGCTGCCAGCTTTGCGGGTTGACGTTCGTATACTTGTTCCGCACTTAAGTGACCGATGTAGACTTGTAATGGAGCAACGGCAATAATCGCAGCTAAAACTATCTTCAATGATTTCGAGAAAAACGCCGAATTACGCTTATTAATAATGTACCAAGCGCTAATTCCCCCAATTACAAACAGCGAAGTCTCCAATGTGGCAAAGAACATGTGGAGAATACTGTACTTCATAAACGGGTTAAATATCGCTTGGAAATAGTCACTAATAATGAACTTACCATTAACTAATTCCCCACCCGCAGGGGTTTGCATCCATGAATTCGCTACCAAAATCCAAAATGTGGACATATTCGCACCCACAGCCACAAGAATCGTGGCAGCGTAGTGTATAACTGGGTTGACACGTTCCCAACCAAACACCATAATCCCCAACGAAGCTGCTTCCAGCATAAAAGCCCAAGTCGCTTCAAATCCCATGATGCTGCCAAAAAAGTTACCAACAGCTTCCGAAAAAGGTGCCCAATTTGTCCCAAACTGGAATTCCATTGGAATACCTGTTGCTACCCCAATTCCAAAATTGAGGATATATAACTTCGACCAAAAGCGAGCGTGGTAATAGTACTCAGGATTGCGGGTTTTTAGCCACAACCCCTCAACAATGACCAAATAAATGCCCATACCTGTAGTGAGTACGGGCCAGAGCATATGAAATAATGCTGTCAGTGCAAATTGCGATCGCGACAAAACAAGGGTATTGGAAAGAAAATCCATAAGTGCATTGGTTCCCCAAAAAATCGGCTACTTAGTTTAATGTTGTACCGTGTTTTTTCCAGCAGTTACATATCTTAATAGGAACTTAAGATACGACATTAAGTAGTAGTTAAGATTTAGGCTCGGCTTATGGATATACAGTTTCAGCAACTAGAATTGGCTGATTTCGATATTTTGCTTCCATTTCTCTTTTGACATCAGAATCCCAGTTGAGGTTGTATTGTTGCTCGATTTCACTAGCTATAAATGGACGAACTTCACCGACTATAACCACCGTCTGACCTTTGTTGATGGCGACTTTTGGCTCCGATGTCAGCAGAACAGGTAAATTGCGATCGCCAAATAATTTTTGTTGGTGCAATGTCATCAGCGTTGGACTAGTAATATCCCCAACTTCACCCGTAACTGCCACAGTCTGACCATAATAGGGTTTTGGACTTTGCGCTATTTGACTTGGTTGGGGAGCAAGGGCAATATATTGAGCGACAATCACAGGTTTGTTGACATAACCACTATATTGGTCTGCTTGTAAATTCAACTTGTAATCGCGTTCAATTTCGGCAATCGAAAACTCCCTCACCTCACCTGTCACCTGAATTTCAACATTGCGATCGCTTGGTAAGTTGAATGGCACTCCCGAAGCATTCACAACTAAAACTGGCTCTTGCTGCGAGAAAAATCCATCTTTGAGCATGAACGAACTCGCACCAATTTGTTCGATTGGTTTACTCCTGAGCGTCACCGTTTTACCCCGGAAACCGTTTGAGTTCTGCATCAATTCAGTTGCATTAATTGGCTTTAATGGTGAAGATGCACTCGGTTGATTGAAGTTACCGTTTTGGGCAGAAAGCGCCAGAATCACTAGAGATACAATTACACCCACATCCCAAATACTCTGAACAGCACTACGTCGTCTGGGTGAGGGTTCTTCTTCAATTTGGTAAGTCATAGCCTACATTCTTCCTATCCAATGTTAGTAAAGTACTGTTGGCGTTCAAAAAGTGACAGCAAACTATAATTAGTTGCTGTTATTTGGTTACGCCATCCCTGGTTAAAGTTGCCAGATGTCACCCTAAGGGTTAATAAACCCATTTTTTATTTAGGAATAGATACAAGTGATAACAGCGCTATTTCTGGAACAAAAACATAATTGATATCCAATGCACCCAATGCGTTTGCGCTGCGATGAAATTAACTCTCACTATTCTGTTGTTATGTAGGGTTACTCTTTGCGTTCTCTTAAAGTTTTGACCGCTCGCACCACATAAAAGTTCTCTGCAACAGAGCTAAAGTTTTATTTTTTTAGTCAAAAAATATTAAACTAGACACTAAAACTAGACATTAATTGCCGTAGAAAAGCTCCTTTTTATTAGCTTAGAGGATGAGATTGCCAATGCCATCTCTCGTCCGAATGTAGGGAACGTCTATCTTAAGTAGGAACATCATACATTTAATTTTGCAGGAAATTATCTTAAAATACATTTAGATTCTTTACATTGCTCTTAACTTAAATTTAATTACTTTAACGAGAGAAAAATAATTGAAACTTCTGTTAGATTTATTGTCGATTATTTGTAAATTATCTAGGTGCAATAGGTACGAATTTCTATAAGTTATGAGATTGCAGTCCTATTTCCAATTGATGAATTTGACTATGGAAAGATATTATTTCAATAGGGATAAATCTGGTAGCTGTCGTCGAGTTTGAGTAAAAATTACGCAAATTGTACAGGTGTGAATGTTGCGATCGCACTTGTATGAGTAACTTTAATTCCAGCAAGTATAACAAATACTGCGATCGTATTTACGGTGAAGTGTTTTAACGCAAAAATCCTCAAATTTAAATTTGAGGAGAAATAGAACATTAATTAAGGTGCTTACATGAGTGATTCTCGTATTGTTAGGGTTGGGGATACTATCCCCAGCTTTGCCAATCCCTATTTGAAAATCCGCAATACTTCCATACAAAGATGCGATCGCATAGACAGTAAACCATGACTCAACGCCAAAATTTTCTCCGCAGTAAGAAATGTAAATAGGTATTGCTACCTTAACAATTGCAACCGATATCATAAACTCAGAGCAAATACTAGCTAGCATATCAATAAGCGATTAAAAATTACTTATCCTAAGAAGGATTACATCTAGAAAATTTATAGTTAAAAATAATGCTTAAGAATCAGATAGAAATTAGAAAAAAGACATATTTCAACCTTAGTTCACAAATTGCTCAGTTGGATAATGCCCAATTGCGTTTTCTGTTTGATAGTGAGTTAAGTTTGGGTTGGGGACGAACTCACACCGTGACAATTGGAAAATCTCAGGTGTTTGTCAAACGGATTCCGGTTACGAATATCGAATATAATAACCAGTTCTCTACCAAAAACCTCTATAACCTACCGAATTATTTTAACTACGGTCTCGGTTCTGCTGGTTTAGGGGTTGCTGGTTTGGGAGTTTTCCGTGAACTTGTGACTCATATCAAGACTACTAACTGGGTATTGGAGGGGGCAATAACCACCTTCCCACTGATGTACCATTATCGAATTATTCCCTTTTCTGGACAGCGCATAAATGTGGATAAATCCCGTCTCAAGGGCTTTGTCGAATACTGGGGTAATAGTGTGAACGTTGGAAATTATATGTTAGATAGAGCTAATGCTAATCATGAGTTGGTTTTATTTCTAGAGTACATACCCGACGTTTTAGAAACATGGCTATGGCAGAATCCTAGCAAACTCCAGAAATCTTTGCATGAATTGTATGCAACGATTAATTTCTTAAGAACTAAGGGAATCATCCACTTCGATGCACATTTTCGCAACATCCTCACCGACGGGGAGCAGATATATTTGACCGATTTTGGTTTGGCACTTGACAAGGGTTTTACTTTAACAAAACATGAAGAATGTTTTTTTAAAGAGAATACATTTTACGACTACGGAGAAATTTTGCGGAATCTCGGACATTTGATTCGAGCATCTTATGATTCATCTTCGGAGAATCATAAACGCAAAATGGTCGAAAAATATGGTATAAAAGCAGGCTTAAAAAATTATCAATTGGGAAATATATTGCTTGACAACATTGAGCAGATATATACTGATAGGGACATCAACTTAGATGAATTTTATGTTACTAGCATAGTTAAATACCGCAGCATCATTATGCTGATGCGAAACTTCTTTATTGAAATATGGAAAAATAATCAGAAGGACACGAAATTTCCTCATGGAAAGCTACAGTTGCTGCTCGAAGAAACAGGCTTTCTTTCTGATGTTGAATCCCAGAGTGAATAGTTACAAATCTATGCAAAGCTGCGTGACTACCAAGTGATGGAATTTATTTGGGTTTGGCGATATTGTTTTGAAAGTAAAATCAAGTAATATTTTTTATCGATCGCCACGCAACTCATTCAGCATCGATCGAGCATATTCAACCCAATCGGGGAACTCCGGTGATAACGAAAACACCCAGACAATCCCATGAATTTTTCGTAGTGTTTGGTATATTTCCAACATTTCCAAATCGGGAATATCACCGTAGGCTTTCCTACCCGCATCATCAAGATTAACCAAATCCCAACCAATCGAACCCATGCAAGTATCCTCAAAATCATTCCATAGCAGCCCTTTCGCCGTAGGAATCAAGTTATAAGCATGGGCATCACCATGTAATGGTTGTAACGGCACACTTGAATTTTTGAATTGACCAATAGATGTATCGTAAGTTTCTCTCAATAACCGCAAATCCTCGTCACTCAAAATATTCCCAACCTGTTGCACACGTTCAATTCCCCGTGGAATATCGTTGAATGGTGGTGCAAAAAGCGGCAACTCACCCGGATAATCTTTTAAAACCGCGTGCAATTCAGCCAGCATTTTTCCCACCGTTTCCGAGTCGGGTATGATATCCGATACCCGTGGAACGTACTGCCAAAAAGTCATAAATAATCCATCATGACTGTGTACACCAGACGGTAAAAGGTCGCTAGGTGGCACAACGGGAGTATCTTTTGCTGCCAAAAACTCGGAAACTGCTAGCTCGCGCAACAACCAAGATGCAATCGGGTAACGCAATATCGGGGTAAGCGTACTGACACGGACGACAATGGGAGCGGGTTGGAGATGGACGCGCACCGAGTAAGCATCCGCCAGTATCTTCGGCTCGTCAACGGTTATACCGTGTTTGGCTGCAAAAGCCATCGATGCTGCAATTGCACGGTTTGTAAGGGCTTTACGGTCAAAACTTACGGACATGAAGGCACACAAAAATATTTCTTTGATGTAATACAAAGTATAATACAGTAGATTACAATTATGGCGATCGCATTAGTGAGATTCATCAACTTTTAAAAATAGAAGACAGAAATAATCGATTACTAGCAAAAATTTGTGCTAGTCTACCAAAATATCATTGCTAGTACAGAACGGCGGAAATAAAGCTACCATACCCTGCGGGAAGCCGCTCCGCGTCTATAAAATCGCTGAAAAGCTTATAAAATCATCTTTCTTTATGAGTGCCTTTTATCTTTTTACTTTTGCCTTGAGGTACTAGGATGTGGGGAGACGAATAATAGTGCTTTTAATATCCCATCTTTTGCAGAAAACTTGTGGAATTACTTTGGCATTTATATCAGTATTCACGGTCGTATTTAGTGCTGATTGTGAAACGGCATATACTGAAAATATTCCCAAGAGTAAAATCTCTAACAAATCCCGAAATTCGCAAAAAACTGGGATTTTAGCAGCAAATACATTGAATTTTGCACCTATATTCAAACAACTTGGTGTAGAAGGCTCAATTATTATTTACGATGCCAGTAATAAGAAATTATACGAACATAATTCTTCTCGTAATTCCAAACCTTTTATACCTGGTTCCACCTTCAAGATTTTTAACACTTTGGTTGCCTTAGAAACGGGTGTAATTCGCGATGAAGTCACCGTTTTAACCTGGGATGGGATTAATAAAAATAACGGTGGACTCGAAGTTGCGGCTTGGAATCGAGATACAAATTTGCGTCAAGCTTTCAAAGACTCGACAATTTGGTTTTACCAAGTTTTAGCCCGAAAAATTGGACGCGATCGCATGAATAAATTTATCAACCAAGTTGGTTACGGGAACCGTCAAATTGGGATGCAAGATAGAATCGATAAGTTTTGGTTAGAGGGACCATTACAAACTACAGCCAGACAACAAATCGAGTTTTTACAAAAGGTAGATAGCGAAAAATTACCATTTTCCCAACGCAGCTTGAAGCTACTCAAAGATATTATGATTGTCGAGCAAACCCCCAATTATACATTACGGGGAAAAACTGGATGGGTGACAAGTCAAAATCCCCATCTTGGCTGGTTTGTTGGATATTTAGAACAGAACGATCGAGTCTACTTTTTCGCCACCAATATCGATATGCCATCCCCGAAAGTCGCAAAATATCGAGTTGAAATTACCCGTCGCTCTTTGAAACAGTTAGGATTATTGGAAGCCGCAAATCCTTACCCTCAGTAATTACTCACTCACCATAACGAGTCAGAGATTCAGGTGGCTTGACAGGTTCTCGAACAAGATTTATCATTAAACCATATGGTTGAATCAAATGTTGCCCTCGATCAAATTTTTGGTGCGCTCGCCGACGCAACTCGACGAGACATCCTGAAGCGGGTATCAATAGCAGAGCATACAATCGGTGAGTTAGCGGCACCCTATGCGATATCCTTGGCAGCGATCGCAAAGCATATCAATGTATTGGAGAAAGCAGGACTTATTATCAAGCGTCGAAGTGGCAAGGAAAAAGTGGTTCAGATTCAACCGCAAGCGATCGAAGTAGCCTTCTCGTATCTCAGCGAGTATGAAAAAGTATGGAGCGATCGCTTTGATGCTTTGGAAAAACTACTAGAAGAACGGTAACAAATTTGGAGGATAGGGGTATGGCACGTCTTACAGTAACAGTTCCAGAAAATTCACAAAATATCTTGGGTCTCGTCACAATTAACGCACCGTTAGAAAAGGTGTTTGAAGCGTATACAAAAGAAGAACTCTTTGCGAGTTGGTGGTGTCGCGGTAATCCGATGAAGGTATACCACTTTGATTGTAGGGACGGTGGAAGTTGGCACATTGCCGAGCAATCGGAAGACGGTGAAGATTACGAGTTCACTGGCTGTTTTCACGAAGTTGCCAAGGATGAACGGATCGTGCAGACATTTGAATTCTTGGGGATGCCGGAACGTGGGCATGTCATGCTGGAAAAAGCCGAGTTTGTAGCCATTGACGAACATACGACAGAGATTCGTACCTATAGTACGGCAATGAATCAAGAAGACCGTGACGGCATGGTTGCAAGTGGCATGGAAAGCGGATGGCGGCAGTCTATCGAGGCTCTCGGCAAGCTTTTAGAACAACGATAGTTGGACAGTTTGCTAACTACCGAAATTAAATGCGTAATAATCATTGAGTTTTGCAAAGATATGGTAAGTCAAGATTGGTTAGTGACAGATGACGGTAAGTGTAAAGCTTGGGAAGAATCGGCGGGTAATCTCGAATTATCGATAGGTCAATATCGGCTCTATCGATTTTTAACGAATCTTGAAGATATTCTGCATAAATTTAAGAGCGATCGCGATCGACTCCAAGCGATTTGTCCCCTAGTGCGGCAATTATTGACCAGTTCGGAATGGTTACAAGGTGAATATCTTGAACCCGATCCAGAAACAGGTTGGTCTGTACTCACCCTATATGATGAGCCAGATTTTCCCTTGACAGTACAGACAGTCGCATGGTTGCCAGGAAGAGTATCGCCAATTCATAATCATGCTACCTGGGGAGTTGTCGCATTGATTAGTGGAGAAGAAAGAAATACATTGTGGAGACGAACTGGTAATAATGGTGGGATTGAAAAAGTTGGAGATATTATTCTAACTCCAGGAGAAATTATTACTTTGATGCCAGATGCAATCCATCATGTTGAAGCACTCGGTGAAGAACCGACAATTAGCTTCAACTTGTATGGCGAAACCAACTACGAACAACGCTTTCAATTTGATCCAGTCAGTGGTAGCGCGAAAAACTTTTGATGTCCTAACCTTGATTTTTACTGCTATATGTCAACCTTTTCGAGAACGACTCACGTATTGACCGTGAATATTCACCATATAGGGAATTACATAGGTTATACCCGCAGAAATCCAGCGATCGTGATTCATTTGACCTTTGACAAGTGCCGAACCATGATTGATTGCAAAAAGCATAGAACCAGCCACAGCAGAGACTTTTAATGCTGTTGGCAGCATATCTTGATTAACAAGACATAAACTAAGAAAAATATAATAGTTATTCCCCAATAAATTTTACTATCCAAACTATTTCTGAGAATTTCCATTGCGATCGCTACTATTGCTCTCGCATCTGGTGTGGAAGGTGCAATGTGATTTGTTTAAATTTGCGAACTTTGCATCACTACAGTTCCCGTAGGACGAGTTACATTTGGGTCTTGTTCTAATGTGACAACTAACCCAGAAAACTGGGGATGGGAAAATTCTTGATACATTTGTTCTGTAAATGCTAACTCATAGGAAGCAGTTCCCCAGGAATAGGGTTTAACTTGACCGCAAGGTAACTTTTTGTCAGCCACAATAGTCCACAGTAGGTAAACATTTCCCGGAGGTGGAGCGGGAAGATTTTGGAACACCATCACTGCTTTTTGTTTTTGGGGATTAATAACTATACTTCCCGAAGCATTATCTGGAATGTTATTTTTAGAATTGACTGCTTCAAAGGTAAATAGACGAGTTTGGGAATTTTGCAGGAGATTTTTCACATCTTGAGCTTGTGCAAAATCCTGGCGTAATTTTTGGTTATCGGTGGTGACAACACTCAAACTTTGCCGCAATCTATAATTATCAACACCCAAAACTACCACAAATAATGCGGCAATACTACCAGCAATTTTTGTCCATCTTGGAGATTTTTTCGGTATGGTTAAATTATTCTGTTGCTGAATTGGAATATCATTTATATTGGATTGTTGAGTTGTCATTACTTCGGCTTGCGAGATAATTTTACCTAACAAATCAGCAGGTGGTTCCACTTCGATAAAACCATCTACAATCTGTCGCAAAACTTCCTGCAAATCCTCAATTTCAGCAATCAATTCCGGATGTTCATCAAGCAATAGCCGAAATTCCTCAGCTTCTTCTGGGGAAAGGTCATCTACCACAAATCCCGCAGCTAAATTTTTTATATATTCAGAATCAAAAGATTTATTCATAAATTAATATATCTGCATCAAGTAAAATCCGTTTGAGTTTTAATAATCCTTGACGGGTGTTAGTTTTAACTGTACCCAGGGGAATATCCAGTTGTTTGGCTATTTCCGATTGACTCAATCCCTGGTTATAAGCTAGTTCGATGACCTGACGTTGCTTTTCTGGGAGTTTAGAAAGAGCATGATTAACTCGTTGCGATCGCTCTGCATTACTTACCTGTTCGGTGGGTGTTGGTTGCGGTGTTATCTCATTGCTCATAGTTCCTACTTTTTCCACAAGTTTGAGTTGTCTGGTACGAGCGCGAATTTTGTCGATGGCACGCGATCGCGTTATCGTGATTAAATACCGAACAAAAAAGCGACAATCGGGATTAGTAGATGCTTTTCGCCATAATGTCAAAAATATTTCCTGGGTTAAATCCTCTGCTTCCTGGGGATTAGCTAAAATTTTTAGTGCGAATCCATACACCAAACGACCGTGACGCTGGAATAAAATACTTAAAGCCGCAGAATCGCCATTTTTCAGCGCCACAAACAAAGCTTCATCTGTCACATTGGTAGGCACTATTAAGTTTGACTGGGGTTGTTTAGGCTCCATGCGATTTTTAACTCATGTCTAAATCAATACAGTCGTAAGTTAAGCATATTTTTTCTGTCATCACCTCGCTCCACAACGCACACAGAGATATTTGTGTTTAGAAAACCGTCTATCGTCTATATAGTATGACGACTAAAGAAAGCGATCGGATTTAGTGTTAGATGGCGATATTTGATTTTAAAGAAACTTAATAATTAATTGGGATATTTGGATGGACGTGGGACACATTCGTCAACGTTTCCTTTGCTAATTCAAGAACAGCGATCGCTACTGTAAATCTGTAAATTAATGACTTTCCAGATGCCGAGAAAGTTTAGATGCCCCATTCCAGTAGTCCAGTAGTCCAGTAGGATGTGTTAGCGTCAGCGTAACGCATCCCCAAAATCCTCATCTAATAAGGGCATCAACTCTTCCTCAATTCCCCAATCAACCGAGTAAACACCCTGTGCTACATATCGGTGAAAACTTGAATACTTCCAATCCATTGCTCGCTGACATAACCCATGCTTGACTGGATTGTAATGGATATAATCACAATGCCGCACAAAATCATCATCGTCTCGAATCCAATGTTCCCAAAATCGACGCTGCCAAAGATTGCTTTCTCTGCGTTTTTGCCGTGATTCACTCCGGCTTGCCTGTAACTGTAGGGCAGATGCTCCTTGCTTCGTGACATCGCTTTTAATCAAGCGCCAACGAGTTGCATAATCACTGTCATTGGGTGGTAAAGTCCAGATGCAGTGAATGTGGTCAGGTAACAATACAATGGCATCGATGTCAAACGGATATTTTTCCCGCACTTTAAGAAATGCAGCGCGCAGCAAAGGACGAGCAACATCCGTACACAGCCACGGTTGTCTTTGATGTGTTACCTGGGTAAAGAAATAGGTTCCGCCCTCAATCCTGCTTCTGCGGTAGCTGGTCATTGAATGATACTATTGGGATTTCTTGATTAGTTTGCCCAAATTTAGCAGAGCATTCATAATTTGGTGATGCGTTACGCTGTCGCTTTAGCGCAACCATGCCCGTTCGCGCAGCGTCTCCATTAGGAGAAGGGCTATACGCATCCTACTAGATCGGCGATCGCACTAATTCCGCAATTCGGCGATGCGTTACGCTATGGCTAACGCATCCTACAAGATCGGCGATCGCACTTTGGCTTTTGGCGATCGCATTTAGAGGTAGGCTCCAACGCTTTGCTGTAACCAGTTGGTAAAGGCATCACGTTCTAATTCTCCAGATGCTAAAGCCAAAATGACTCGTTCTTGCTCATCTACAAAAGCATTAATCTCTAGTCCATTCAACACAAGAAATGTTTCCATTGCTGCATGACCAGTACGCTTGTTTCCGTCAATAAATGGATGATTCATTACAATTGAAAACCCCAAAGCTGAAGCTTTATCAACAATTGTCAGATAAAGCTCCTCTCCGTCAAAAGTCATACGTGGTTGAGCAATAGCAGATTCTAATGCACCCAAGTCACGGATACCCACGGCTCCTTCTGACTGTTGAATAATTAGATGATGTAAATCAAGCACTTCCACCAATGTTAGATAACGTATCATGCTAAACGATAATAGAGTTCAGCATTTTTCTTGAGTACATAGCTCGCTGCTTGAGTAAATTCGTTTTTAGGACAAGCCAACCAATCTTCTATGCTGGCACGTAGTAAATCTTCGGGGGAGACTTGGCTCTCCTGAGCTAACTGTTGCAATCGTTTAAGTTGCTCATCTGAGATATTAATAGTAATAGAAGCCATCAAAAACCTCTTAATATTCTAAATATTTAGGATTATAACCTCCGTAAACCTAAATGCGGAGCGTGTTACAGTGCATTAACACACCCCATAAGATCAATTTTAATAAATTCTTTATCTGTGTAGGGCACATTCATCAAGCAGGATTCGCATAGGCTGTCAACTGTATCTTAAAAACATCTGGTGCAGCAATTCCCTATAAACCCCCTATTTGGTTGGTTAAACAGAATTTTCGTGAAATTAAATCCGATCGCGCTCTTCGGTCGTCTTAGTAAATAGATGCAATTCGAGTTACCTCGGAAAAACATTTCGCCATACAACCATTAAGAAACAATCATGTTCAAAAATAGCAAATTTTTACTCAGTCTACTGTGTTTAAGCAGCCTGGTTTTGACAGTATCATGCAGCAGTGGAAATTCCGATAATATTTCTCAGAATCAAGTTCCATCATCGACTACAGAAGTTGCTCAAGCTGACCCTTGTGCTGGGAAAAAAGACCCTTGTGCTGGGAAAAAAGACCCTTGTGCGGGTAAATTAACTTCTGTGGGAGGACCTCTTGCACAAGAACTTCAGGGTAAACCAGTTTTAGTAGATGTATTTGCAACTTGGTGTGCTGGTTGTAAAAATATTGCTCCCACCTTGTCGCAATTGAAACAGGATTATGCAGGTAAGGTTAACTTTGTCGTGTTGGATGTGACTGACCAAGCCAAAGTCAAAGAGACACAAGCTCAAGCTGAAAAATTGGGTCTAAGTAAATTCATAGAAGCAAACAAGAGTAAAACTAGCACAGTAGCAATTGTTGACCCGGCAACTGGGAATATTTTAACGATGTTTAAAAATAATCCCAATAAGGCTGATTACACCAAAGTCCTCGATGCTGCTATAGCCAAAAATTAATCTCTATTTCTTCACCAAGGAAAATTCCATGAAATTAGTCCCCCAATCCTCAAATGAGCAACCCTCATCCCGACGTTTTCCAATCTCAAAAAAATGGCTGTTTTATGGTGGATTGGGGTTAGTATCACTAATTTTAGTTATCACCCTGGGACCTGTAATCAGCCATCCAGTAGAACGGCTAATTTCCATTATCGAAAACCGTTACCAACAATGGTTTGACAAACAGGATACCGCCAATCCCTTTGTCCTGTTACCATTGGCATTTGCAGGTGGCGCGATCGCATCTGTATCTCCTTGTATTCTCGCCCTTTTACCTGTCAATCTCAGCTATATCGGTACACTCAATATCAAATCCCGTTGGGATGCTTTTAGTAAAGCTGGTTTGTTTGTTTTGGGTGCGGTGACAATTCTCAGTCTATTTGGCTTGGTATCTTCCTTTGCGGGAGCAGTAATGGTGGAGTACCGGGGCTATATCAATATAGTAGTGGGCTTAATCATGGCTGTGATGGGTTTGTGGTTGATGGGAGTTGTAAATATTCCCCTACCGCAGATGAATGTCAATCTGCCGAAAGCAGGACCTTATGGAGTCGGTTTGACCTTTGCATTGGTGAGTTCTCCTTGTGCGAGTCCGGTGTTATTCGCGGTGTTAGCATCAGCCGCAGCTACAGGTTCCCAGTTATTGGGTACGCTGACAATGGTTAGTTATGCGCTAGGTTATACCCTATTAATTTTTCTGGCAAGTTTATTTACGGGATTGGCAAAACAAAGTCGTAATTTATTGAATCATTCTGAGGGAATTATTCGCTTTGGTAGCGTCGCGCTGATTTTAACTGGTGTGTATTACCTGTTTACAGGGACTCAGTGGTTTTTCGGAGGCTAAAGGATTTTGGATTTATTCAACAGATAAATTAGCCGATGTACGCTCGTCTACAAGGCTGGGGTAAAATTCTATACAGCTTCACAAAAAATCGGTATTATCTAATTTAGATACCTAAGTAAAAACTTTTCTCAAACTATTTTCTAGCTGCTGTTCCGAACCTCCTTTAAAGAACCAAAGTGTTGTTTCCCAGCAAAAGAAAGAGACACCACTGTAATTGTATTTTTGAACTATTTGAATTTCGCGTTGTAACTTTGGAATCGATTTCGGTGATAAAAATGGTCCTGTATATAAACCAATCGCAATAGGTAATTTATTTTTGATATTTTGTAATTCTCGATTATTCAATTCATTGCTAATTGCTCTTAAATCTTCACGATAAACCTGTACAATCACCTCATCTAATAAACCCAAATCTACCCATTTTCCCCAATCCTGTAAATACCTATTATAGGCAAAGTTTAATGAATTAGGAGATAAAGAAATGATAACGTCCTGATTTTCATCCTTAACAGACTTACTAATTTTTGCCATTAATTGTGTTAATTTTCCAGCCCTCCAAGCCATCCATTCGGAGTTTTTGGGGTTTTGCGGTGGTGAATTGCCATTATGTTCTCTGCGGTACAATTTCGCAGTATAAGCATCATAACCAAACTCAACAGGCAAAGCGAAATGGTCATCGAGTTGAATTCCATCAACAGGATAACGTTTAACAACATCAACAATTAAATTGGTGAGAAATTCTTGTACTTCGGGATGACAAGGATTTAACCATGCCATATTATCTTTTAAAGCGATTTTACCGCTTTGAGTCATAGTTAACCAATCGGGATGTCGCTTTGCGATCGCATGATTTTTGGGAACTACTAAACCATATTCAAACCAAGGAATTATGCGTAATTTTTGTCGATGTGCTTGTTTAACTAATTCTGAAAGTGTATCCTGAAACGGCAACAATGGAAGTGATGTCATAGAATCCTGGGAGGAACCACTTACTGACTCCGCTACAGTGCTAGGATGGAGCGTATAACCACGATTCCATACCGCAGGATAAATTGTATTCAAGCGATGTTTGGCAATATTGGCGATGACATCATCAAGACGAGTTGTGTAGTAACTCAATGCTGCACCGTAATTGGTCATCCAAACACCACGTATTTCATTGTTGGGAATTGCACTTCTATTAATAGTTGGAGCTTGCCAAAGCGAAGTAAATACCAACAAAGCTGCTACCGCTAGAACAAACCAGCGATAGCGAATACCAAACCAAGGTTTTCGAGATTGCGATAAGTGGAGCTTAATGCCTTTGGCATATCGCGCGATCGTTGCCATTAATTTTTATATTTAAGTTTAATGTGCCAATCTGTCGGAAATAGTATCAGCCAGATATATTAAACTACCGCAGCGAAACGGAATTTTTCTGAAACAAAAAGCTCAATTTTCCAAATAAATCAAGATTTTTGATTAAATAACCAAATTCCCAATTTCTCAAACAAGAAATCGGGAATCTCGTAGGGGCAAACGGTTGTTTGCCCTTATTGGTTGTATTTTATTGAAATTAGATTAAATAAAGTCAATTAGTCCAGAAGCTATACATAAAGCTTTTGTACTCCAGACTCCTGAATTATACTGTAAATTCTCTCGCCTTCACCAATTAAACGCAGCAGTTTGAAATGCCTGCTTCGATGATTTATTATCTGGATTTGGTGTTTGTGGAACATCAGTATCAACATTACCATCATCCGAAGATAGTTCTTCTTGCGGAACCACCGCAGCATCTCGAATCGCACCACGATAAATCAATGCACCAACAGTTTCCAAATAAAAACCCCAACCTTGCGGTAAATTATTGTCACCATCGTTTTGTCCTAAGTCAATATATATACGTGGTGGAATGAAATTTATCGCATTATTTGCACCAAGCATTTCATCAGCTTTTGCCATAACCACATCGATCGCAGCATCAAACGCTTCGTAACTGTCATGTGATTGCTGAATTTGATTCTGTACAAAAGCCATAAATTCCCGCACTGTACCAATTCTTGTGTCTAATTCTGGCTGTGGTAGATTGGGATTACCATTGAAGAATTGACCTTCGGGATTTCCAGAAGGTTGAGGTAGATTAATATTCAATTGCTTGAAAATTAATGGTTCGAGGGAAGCAAATAAATTCGCTTGTGCTTGCGCTATTAAGACATCGTTTACCCCTGTTTGTCGGGGAAGTAGAGTACGAATTGCACGTCGTACTACCTGAGACAACGTAAATGGAGGAAATGGAATGCTATTAGCGTCTACAGTTTGTCCATGCTGCGTCATTAGTACGTCGAGAGGTGGTAAATCCTCTGGTACTAAAGGCATTTGGATATTAAACATTTTAAATTCAGGATTATTGCTGGTTTTGCTGAGTAAATTTACTTTGCGGCTGTTTTGACGTTCTTGTAACTTCAAAATTTCCAGCGCTTTAGCTTCATCTCCATCTAATAATAAAGTCAAACCTTGTTTATTAAAGGGAAAAACAGGGGTATTCAAACCAATATATATAAACTCAGCGCAATAAGCTTTATTCTCTGAGCTATTGAGAAAATCGATCGCATCAATGGAACCAAGTGCTGCCAAAACGCAATTTTTGAGGAATTCCTTGAGTGAAACTCTATCTACTACAGACAAAGGATCACCACCATTAAAATCATTCTCAGAAAACTCGACAAACGAGTTCATTAATCCCAACCAGCAAACAATGCTGTTGGTGTAACCAAGTGCTTGTTCTTTGCTAACAAATTCTGGAAACACCAAACGCTGTCCAACTGCCATAAAACCAGCATCTCCAAACAATCCATCATGATAGTAATCAGGTTCATTGAGAAAACCATAGGACTTTTTATCTCGCATCGCAGGTACGATCGCACCTGCATGATGTCCTCCACCTTTAATTATCGTTTCCATCAATTCATATTGCTCGCTTTCACCCAATAATGACCACCGCAAATCGATGATTTTACCGTAGACATCTTTGTGGTAAACATAGGTACAAACAAGCAAACCATACTCATCCAGAAACTTGGCAATATCATCGTGTCCTGAGACTTCTTTATTATCAGGGTCAGCTAAATATTCTAAATTTGCAATACCTATATAACCAGGTATTTTAATAGTTTCTACGTTCAATATTGTTTCATCATCAAGGATAATTTGCTTGTGAAACAGTCGTCGCATATCTTTAATTGGTTTACCATCTCGATAATCAAAAGATTTAATTGCATTAAATGTTTTTAAATCTATATCGTCAGGGGAACGTAAGGGCAAATTGTTATTTTCACTCATGTGTTAAGTCTCCAAAAATAAATTACGATGCTTTGAAAATTTTCTGGTTTTAATCCATAAAAATTTATTCCTCTTCTGCTTAGAAAAGGAAATTTTTTATGTAATATTAAGTTGCATTTCAAGACATTATGTTATCCAAAATCTAAGCGCACTTTTTCGAGCTAAAGATAAGTCAAAAAAGTCAATATGGTGAACTTTGGACTAGCACAATAGAACACAACTTTGTGTAATTTATTCACAACAAGAGCAAGAATAGTTTACTTTCCCTGCCTTAAAAATAAGGTACATAATCAAATAATTTACGGTATTTGATTATGTATCCTATTTCTCTATTAAAATTTATACAATGATTTGTGCAAAAAAAAACCAAATAATTAGGAACTAAACCTTAAATTTATTTTAAGACAGTAATTTAAATCACTATAAGTGTTACATCCCTTGGCAATGACGATCTATGGTTAAATTCCTGCTTTTTTTGCAGCAACCATATAGCGAAAAATATATTCTGCGACTTCAATGTAATGAAATGCTGCTTTGGGTGAGTCTGCCCATACTGTGATACCGTGATTGCGAATGAGTAATGCAGGAAGTTGAGTTTGTTTATTTTGATGATTACTTTGAAAGTAATTTTTAATATCTTCGGCAATTTTAGGAACGTGGAAATGATTTGTAAATAAAGGCATTGTACAATTAGGATTTTCTTCCCAAATTCCCAATCCTTTAAGCATTTCCAAAGGTGGTAAAGGTAATTCGTCACTTTCAACAAAATTTGAGACTAAATTGGCTTCGATTGAGTGAACATGATAGCAAGCACAAGCTTCAGGAAAAATCTCGTAAATGACTTGATGGATTGATGTTTCTGCTGATGGTTTTAATCCTTTTAATTGTGGTGCGATCGCATTTGCATTTTTCTCAGCTTTTTTCGGAAATATACGCACAAAATCATCGAAATTAAGTTCTCCTTTGGATTTTCCACTTCCAGTAATCCAGAAACTACCATCATTTAACTTTGCAGATAAATTCCCTGCTGTGCCTAACATCCAGCCTTGTTTGTAAAAGTGAGCAGCAGCTTCACACAGTTGAAAACGTGGGTCAGATTCGATAGTGATATTATCAATTAATTGTTGTTGAGTCATTTGGATTTTGGATTTTGGATTTTAGATTTTAGATTTTTAAATACAGCCTTTAGAATTAAATAAAATACATAATATTGCCTTACAAACCAACAGATAAGACCTTTTTACTTCTAACTCCTGATTCCTAACTCCTGATTCCTAACTCCTGATTCCTAACTCCTGATTCCTAACTCCTGATTCCTGATTCCTGACTCCTGACCACTGACTCCTAACTTCTAACTTCCCATAACTCTTTTAGAGCATCACGCACATCAAAAAAATCATTCCAAGCAATATAATCTTTCTGACGTTCTTGAAGATATTGCGCTAGTCTATCTCTGGCAAAAACAATCGGTACAGAAATAGCCATATTTAAATCTGTAACAGAATCACCGATCGCAATTTTCTCATCTGAGGGGTACATCTCCATCACTTTGACTTTATCTACTAATTCTGTTTTTCCCTCATAGGGTGACAATACCCGAAAATGGGAGTCGCTTGTATCGAGAGCGATCGCATGAATTGCTCGTGTTCTCTGTACCAATTCCCCCATCACTACTTCCACCATTTCCCGTAATCCACCAGAAACAACCACAAACGGTACATCCTGCAAGTCGAGAAAATCCAGCAATTCTGGAAGTCCTTCCCGCATTGGTTGAGTGTGGGCAAATTCAATAATTTCTGGCAAACGTAAAGATGGAATTGATTCTAAAATTCTCCGCACACCTTCACGTAAAGTAATTTTCAGAGCGTACATTTGCGGAATTAAATCTGCTGCCAGTTCCGGTGCAAACTCCTTCAAAACAGCTACAAAAGTCTCTTGTGCCGTAATTGTTCCATCAAAATCACAAAAAACAATTTTTTGCATCCTATCTACCCTAACACCGCAACCTGACGCTGAACCTTCATTTCTGTCCCGGTATATTCAGGAACCCAGCCATCAGTACCTATAAAATAGCGCACAGCTTTGATACGCTTTGCAGATGTGAGATAAAACCAGTGTTCCGTACCTGCGGGAACATTAATATATTCTTGGGGTTGAACTGTGAGTTCAACTTGGCTACCATCGGGACGGACAAATCCGAAAATCCCTTCCCCTGCGACGATGTAACGTACTTCATCATCTGCATGGGTATGAACTTTATCGAATTTTGTCAGCATTGCATCAAGGTTGGGAATTCCTGGATGTAACGCAATTAAATCACGGGAAGTATAACCAGCATTTTGCTTGAGTTGTTCAAAATAATTATCTAACCCTTGTAACACCGTTTCTTTCTCAGCATCAGTAAGACTGTCTTTTGCAAGCAAATCCTGTAACTCTTGATTATCGCTTATAGCCCAGTAATTCAGCTGAATACCCAGTGGTGCAAGTTCCCGCACAATCTCTTCTAAGTTGGTGCGATCGCTTCCATCTTCCATTTTTAAAATTGCCATAATTTACCTCTTTTCGACTTATCAATTCTATCATTTGGGCGGGGAAACCTTGCCAATACAACAATTTGGGGTAATTTATTTTTCGGTATTTAGCTGAGTAGAATTATTTTTGCTGAATTACTCGATTATTTTATCGTGGGTTCGGCAGACAATAAAGAATTTCAATGACTACGCATTTAGCTTTTTTGCCACAGACTCAGGTGCGATCGCAGGAGATAGAAATGTTCTTAATGACCATCTTTTAAATTAAAAGTCAAAAGTAAAAAGGTAAAAGAAAGAAGAATATTTCTTTTTATCTTTATCTCAACGGATACAAGCCCCTGAATTGATTCATGGAGAAAGATAAAGATTCCTTGTTTCAAGCCCCTAGATTTATCTCTGGGGTTTTCTTTTTACCTTTATCTTTTTACTTTTTACTTGGCTGACAAAGCCAACTAACCACAAAAATATTTTTCCCAATTCCTAACTTAAGCTTTTGATTTACTTGCCTCACTCGATTGATGCTGTTGCTTTAAGTCAGACACAATTTGAGTTGGTTCCTCAGTTCCCAATAAATTCCTAATGTCGCTTAACGAACTCGGCTTTGCTGATTGCTCGGACGAGACTTCGCTGATGTACTCAATCAAATCTTCTACCTGGCAGTTCAGAGCTTTACAAAATTTTGCAATTCTTTCAATATGGTCGGTTCCGGTTCTACCGCTTTCCCAGTTTTGGATTGTACTCTCCGTCACGCCAACAAGACGAGACAGTTCTAACTGAGTCAGCCCTGCCCTTTCACGCAAAGACGCTATCCGTGGTTTAGCTTTCCTTTTCACAGTTACAGCACGCTTAGTTTAACTTATAGTGGTCAATCCTAACATCAAAAAAAAAATACGCCCAATTTTTTTACCCAAGACTTGACACACCTAAAATCTTTGGTTAAAACTATTAGGTATAGAGCATCAGTAAGGAGCGTTTCCCAAAAGGTAGTCCTAAAAGATAGTTAGAGCCAGAGGTCAGAGAAAGTGCAAGCTATAGATAAGCAATAAGCAGACTATAGAAAAACGATGAAAAACCATAAGGTTTCAAAAAAATCTCTAACCTATCCGGAATGATTAAAGTGAAATATGTAGCTTAGATTATTCCAAACGAGAGAAAAACAAAACACTAAACCAAATACTTAAAAACAATTATACGTAGCTGGTAACGGTGACAACTCTCGAATCTCTGGCAATTAACTTCAACAACACATAATTTATGAGGTGTAAAAAACGTTGACTGCTGGTTGAATGATTGCTATGTTTGCGGCTTTTGCCAACAACTAAATTCAAGGGAACATTTCTAACGCTGTTATCGTATCTAATAATATCAGTTTAACGAATGTCACTGAAAATAGGGCGATCGCAATAACTAGCCAAGGTCAAACTACTATTTGTGCTTTACCTTACTAATCATAAACGTAAGAATTAAAGATTAGATTTTAAGCGTTGCCATAAGAAAATAGCCAAATCCTTTCTTGTCAAAGTATTTTTTTGATACTTGCAACGCCAAACTAATAAAAGTAGAGCATTTTGCATCTATAGGCTTTTTGCGGTCTTCCACACCTAAGTTTTTCAGGTAATTTGATTATGTTGAATCTTTTAGGTGTGATTCTGGAACTGAAATCAACAACACACTCTTAAGAAGGTCTAAAAAAATGTTGAAGAAATCTTTTGCTCTTGGTTTATTGGCTGCTTTTGCAATGGCTCCTGCCGCATTCGCTGGGGATCAAGTACAAGGTAACGTCACCAATACACATATTACATCTGGCAGCTTTGGCAATGGTAATGTCACAGGTATTACCAACAGCACCCAAGTGAACCAAAGCCAAATCAAATATAAATCAGGTCGTTACTGGTGTGGTGGTGCTTCCGGAAATCAAATCCAAGGTAACGTTGCCAATACCGCGATCGCAACTGCAAATGTTGGTTTGGGTAATGTCACAGGAATTGTTAACTCTACCAATACCAGCCAATCTCAAGTCGCTGGTTCTAGCTGCTACTACGGTTACTAATTGAATTGTAAGGGTGAATAGCCATTCGCCCCTACGAAATTTTTCTTTACTTTCATCCAACAACACACAACTAGGTTTAAGGTCTAAAAACATGTTGAATAAATCTTTGGCTCTCGGTGTATTAGCTGCTTTTGCAATGGCTCCTGCTGCATTCGCTGGGGATCAAGTTCAAGGAAACAGCACCACAAATGTAATCAATGCAGGTAACGTGGGCACAGGAAACGTTACAGGAATCACCAACAGCACCAATACCAGCCAGTTTCAAAACAAGTTCGCCAATCCTTGGTGTGCTGCTGGTGGCAACCAAATCCAAGGAAACGTCGCAAATACTGGAATCTCTGCTGGAAACGTTGGCTATGGTAACGTAACTGGAATTTCTAACGGTACAAACACCAGCCAAAGTCAATTTGCTAGCGGTTGCAAATAAGCTGAAGCAAACGCAGATATCGCTAATGTTTTGAAAATAGCCAAACCCTCAGAACATTAGCAACTTTTTTCTCAACTTTATCTAACACACAACAAATCAGGTCTACTCAATATGTTAAAAAAATCTTTGGCTCTTGGTGTATTAGCAGCCTTTGCTCTTGCTCCTGCTGCATTCGCTGGTGACCAAGTTCAAGGTAACGTTTCAAATACAAATATTACATCCGGTAACTTCGGTGTTGGTAACGTTAGCGGCATATCTAACCACACATACACTGACCAATATCAAGGTAAATATGTCAATCCTTACTGTGTAAGTGGCAACCAAATCCAAGGAAACGTTGCAAATACTGGAATCTCTGCTAGTAACATTGGTTATGGTAACGTTACGGGAATTGCTAACGGTACAACCACCAGCCAAGGTCAATATGCTAGTGGCTGCTCTTACTAAGTAAAGTATTTAATTTGTAAGAACCGTATCAGCGCAGATATAAGTTAATGAAGTCTTGTTAGTGCTGTAAAAATAAGCCAAATCCTCAAGCTTCATTTAAATTTTTGAACATTTTTGCATATTATCCAACAACACACAAATAATTAAGGTCTAAAAACATGTTGAACAAATCTTTGGCTCTTGGTGTATTAGCTGCTTTTGCAATGGCTCCTGCTGCATTCGCTGGTGACCAAGTTCAAGGTAATCAAACTAACACAAATATTGGCGCTAGCAATGTCGGTGTTGGCAATGTTACTGGTATTACCAACAGCAATAGCACTGGTCAATTCCAAGGCAAACACGGTGGTCGTTTCTGTCGTCGTGCTGGTGGCAACCAAGTTCAAGGTAATGGTACCAACACTAATATCTCTGCTGGGAATGTTGGTTATGGTAACGTAACTGGAATTTCTAATTCCAATGGAACTAGTCAAGTTCAAAACGCTTCTTGCTTCCGCTACTAGGAAGTTTTCCTTGGTGGACTAACTAGATGGTTGCTAATGTTCTGAAAATAGCCAAACCCTCAAGCATTAGCAAACCTCAATTTTTACTCGAATTTCTGAATTTTATCTAACAACACACACAACTAATAAGGTCTAAAAACATGTTGAACAAATCTTTGGCTCTCGGTGTATTAGCTGCTTTTGCAATGGCTCCTGCTGCCTTTGCTGGTGACCAAGTTCAAGGGAATGTAACTAACACAAGTATTGGCGCTAGCAACGTCGGTGTTGGTAACGTCACAGGTATCAATAACAGCAATAGCACTGGTCAATTCCAAGGCAAACACAGTGGTCGTTTCTGTCGTCGTGCTGGTGGCAACCAAGTTCAAGGTAACGCTACCAACACTAATATCTCTGCTGGGAATGTTGGTTATGGTAACGTAACTGGAATTTCTAATTCCAATGGAACTAGCCAAGTTCAAAACGCTTCTTGCTTCCGCTACTAGAAAGTTTTCCTTGGTGGACTAACTAGATGGTTGCTAATGTTCTGAAAATAGCCAAACCCTCAAGCATTAGCAAACCTCAATTTTTACTCGAATTTCTGAATTTTATCCAACAACACACACAACTAATAAGGTCTAAAAACATGTTGAACAAATCTTTGGCTCTCGCTGTATTTGCTGCTTTTGCGATCGCTCCTGCTGCATTCGCTGGTGACCAAGTTCAAGGTAATCAAACTAACACAAGTATTGGCGCTAGCAATGTCGGTGTTGGTAATGTCACGGGTATTACCAACAACACTGATGTTTTCCAAAACCAATCCAAGTACGGTAGCCCTTTCTATGGTTCTGGTACTGGCAACCAAGTTCAAGGTAACGGAACTAACACAGGTATTGGTGCTGGTAACAATGGTTATGGCAACGTTACAGGCATTACTAACGGTACAAGTGTGAACCAAAATCAAAGTTCTGGTTCAGTTCCTTATTTCCCTTTCTAAGATGAATTGATTAATTAGTTCCATCTCTTAATTGGGGCTAGATGTGAGGTTGGATGCCTTGGCTAATTCTCACAACCTCACAAATGCAAAAAAACAAAAAAAATCTGGTTAGCGAGACTGTTGAGATTGCTCAATGTTTTGGAATTAGCCAAACCCTCAAAAACACTAGCAATTTATCAGCTTCGTAACCAGCAACACACAACTAATTAGGTCTAAAAAGATGAAGAATAGAATCTACACCTTAGCTTTTTTAGCTGCTGCCTTGATTATAGCCCCTGGTGCTGCACATGCCCAACAAGGTCAAGTAACGAACCAAAACATGAATCAAAACGTAGTTATCGGTGGTTCAGGTAACTCTGTTAACACAAGCGGAACTCAAATAAGTAACCAAAACCAAAAGAAAACTGGCAGATGTAATTATGGCTCTCAATTCCAAAATTCTGCTCAGAATTTAGGTCAAAATGCAGTTGTTTTCGGTCATCACAACCGCGTTAATATCGATGCTATCCAGAGAAATGCCCAACAACAAGCTTCAGCAGGTAGTTGCTACTAAGTTTGTTTGGGTAGTGATTATTGGTAATTGGTGATTGGCTATTAGTTATTAGCAAAAAGATATGACTATGAAACATTATCAATTATCAATTAATAAGTAATAAGAAAAAATTACCCACAAATACAGCAGAAGTCAGCGTACCCCTATGGGTAAGCAAGCTACAGGAGTACAAAAGTCAGAAGTAAAACCGCTTTATATATGGCTTTTGGATTGTTTGACTGTACCTCATATAATTGCAATCTGCTGTAATTCACTTTTTATTTAGTTGAGGATGAATGCCATGCCTGCTAAAACAAATCTCTCCGCGATTCGCAAAGCGATCCCTTCGGGAATCGTTTACTCATGTTGCGCTAAGTGCAAAGCACAGACTTTGTCAACGCTTATTGCACTTTGTTCTATCTCTCTTGTGTTTACTGCTGGAATTGCCAATGCTGGAGATTTAGATATTGATACTGGTAATGTTCAAATGTCGCTGGGTCAAGATGGCGTTTTTATTCGGAATGCTCCAGTATTCCCTGTTGGTGTACCAGTATATCCTATCGGTAGAAATGAAAATTTCAAAAACAATCAAAACAGTCCTCGTCGGATACGCAATTACCGCACAAACAGAGTTTTAAAATGTCGGAATGTTAGTCAACGTCGCCATTCTTTGAGAGGTGGTAGCCGAATTATTACATCTGCCACAACAACTGTTTGTAATTAATTTATACAGTAGTCTACTTTAGTCTCTTTTCACATTTACCCCACACACTTACATTAACGAACTAAAAATGAAACTCAAATTACTTGCATTAAGTGCTTTCTCGATTAGCGCTATCTCAACCTTTATTCCTGGATTCACTTCTTCAGCTAAAGCAGTTTGTGTTCTTACAGATGTGAGTGTACAACTCGCAATCCACGGCAAAAACAGCGTTGCGAATCAAAAGAATAACGTCAATCAGCAAGCTAGTGATAACTGTTACGGCAATACCGCTACAAGCACAGGTGTACAAGTTCACACAGGTCACGGTTCTGTCAACCAAAACCGTAATTCCTCACAATATGTTTCTGGTGGCAATAACCCTACTGGTGTTCCCATGCCAGCTATCAAAATACATGTCAATCCTCAAATTGATGTACCTGCTTTACCCAATTATTAATTATCAATTGGTTAGAAATAACTAATTATTAGGAGAAAATAATGAAAATAAAATTACTTGCTTTAAGTGCTTTGACAATGAGTGCAATGTCAGCATTCATTCCCACTCTAACCCCATCTGCTAGTGCAGTATGTATCAATAACCGAGTTGGTGTACAAGTTAGTGTTCACGGGAAGGGTAGCGCTGCCAACCAAAACCAGAATGCCACCCAAAGCGCAAGCAATGATTGCTTCAACAACCAATCAACTGTTACAGGAACACAAGTTCATACAGGTGCGGGTTCGGTTAACCAAAACATGAACAGCAACCAAAGGTTATCTGGTGGTAATAATCCGACAGGTGTTCGTATCAAGCCAATTAACAATAATGTCGAAGTCAAGGTTAATGTACCTGCTTTCCCAAAATGATATTGCTGTGATATTCAATCTAGCGATCGCAAAGATATATTGCCCCTGCGGGGGTTTTTCCCATTTCTTTCGCTACATTTAAATTAGGACAGACGACCCATCGGGTCGTCTCTACATATTACCCCTGTAATTAAATGAATGAAAAAATAAAATGAAAAACTTACTTTTTTACGCTCTGAGTGTGGGATTAATCATTAGTATTTGGTCTGGACTCAGCAATGGTTTTTCCTACAGCCAACAAAGTGCTTCGATTGACTCGTCTGTTAACTCTAGCGGAAATAATGACATGCAAAGCTTTACTTCGATTCAAACCAATCAGCGATCGCAATCTTCTTCCACTATTCAAGAGAGTAGTTTTAGCTTGAGTTCTGCCAATTTAAATCAACCTCAAACTCTCAAGATTAGTTCTTCGGGGACAGAGTTAAAAGGTGAAATTTCGATTGATGGTAAAGTTGTGCAACATCTCAACCGAAATCAATTTGAAATCAATTTATCGCCATATTTATTAGCTGGAAAACGGAAGGTAGAAATTAAAGCCAATTATACACCTGCTTCCGCAAATGTAAGTGTGGAAATGAATGGTTCTGGTAATCATATTTCGCAACAAACAAGTGGTAATGGGACATTAAATTACACATTAAATGTAACCGTACAGTAATCAGAATGCTGTAGACTGACAGCATCACCTATATATCTAAATTTACCTTAAAACGATGATTTTTTTGCTTCAAAGTCGCCGTTTTTCAGTGATTTACTGGGATTCTTTCCTGCTTTTATGTGAATTCAAAGATTATCAAATAAATAATTATTCATTCTCAACTCTTAATTTATAAATCCTGCATCTACTTTTTTTTTAACACCAATATGTTGATGGGAGGGTCAATTGGCTAGTTACTTGGAGTTGGTTTTCAAGACTAGAACGAATTCGTAATTCTGCGACTGACCAAATCCAAAATTTATTGGGTGCATTAATAAAATCTTCATTTCGATGGGTAACAATTGCATTTAGTTCTTGGAAGCTAGCACAAGCAAATTCAACTGCTGATTCAAAATCTTTAATGGGTGAAGAACGCGCTAGTTGCAGTATATCCCGATCAACTGTACAAATAGTAATTTTGTCTTTTAACCAATCAATAACAGCTTGAGCAACTTTTGTACTTTGTAACCGACTTGTGTAGGTGTATATTTTTTCCCAACCAATATCAGTAACATACATTTTTATGTGAGGGTTTACTCTATCCAATAATTCGCTAATATCTCCAACTAAATTGTTTCGATTCATTAATGCTTCAAGTATTAAATCAGCATCAACTAAAATTCCAATCACTTTATTTAAACCCCCGATTGACTTTCCAATATGATGTGAGAGCAAATCGCTGTTCTCACTTGTTGAGGAATATACTTATATACAAACTCAAATGATGAAATTTCTGATTTGCAGCTTTTTTTGTTGAAACTAAGGTGACATTTATGTGTAAATTAGCTTTCGTATCATCATGCTGAGTAAAAATTAGCTACGTAAATTTAAATAGGTAATGTTAATTTTCTATGACGAAAGTGACACCTTGTAGTTCCGATTTTTCTAGTAATTAAAAAGTAATAACTATTCCCGTTTGGGTTGGGTATTAAGCATGAAACGGGAAAATAAAATAAACAATTAAAATTTATGCATCAGTCTAATTTATTCCTGCTTAAGAACGTAGATTCCATAAAACAGAGATTATGTTTGACATCTGTCTTAAGATAGATTTATTGTAAATCTGAAGATTCTTAATAATTCTGCATTCCACATCTTTGATTATTTCAGCAGCAAGTAGAATAACTGCCCCCGTCCAACGGTCACACCTGCCCTTTCTCCGGCAATTTTTCCCGCACCAACGAAGTAATCAACACGACCAGCACCTTTGATGGCACCACCTGCATCTTGGTCAAGTACGTATCTACTAACAATACGATGTTCCATATCTCCTTGAGGGTTAGGGAAGGGAAGATGAGCGCGGATTAGTGCTAAAGCACCCGGAGGCATCAGTGCTTTGTCGGTAGCAATAGAGCGGTCTGCTGTAATTGGTACTGAGGTTGAACCTGTTGCTGTCACACCATAATTTTCTTGGAAAAAGACAAAACTAGGGTCTTTCGGAATGTATACGTTTAGTTGTTGGGGATACTTACGAAAATAGTCTAAAATCTTCGGCATTGTCATACCCTCTAAGGGTACTTTCCCATCCTCAGCGAGTGACTTACCGATACTCTGATAATTTTGGGCAATATTACCTGCATAACCAACATGGGTTTGTGTTCCATCAGTCAGCTTAAGTCTTGCGGAACCCTGGATTTGCATCATGTAAGCTTCCATGCGATCGCGAAACCAAAAAAATTCTAAACCTTTTAATTTGCTTTTGGCAGCTTGTAACCCATCAGCACCTTCTAAGTCTAAACGGGTGGGGTGGGGTTTTTGCCAAGAGCTTAAATCGGGGGGAATGCGATATATGGGATAGCGGTATTCAGCAGTGGGAATCCGACTCGCTTCAAAAATCGGTTCGTAATACGAAGTAAATAAAACTGCACCTTTTTTATTGCTACCAATCGACTGGTAGAGAATAAACTCTCGCTTGACAGCATCATGCAGTTGTTTTGCTGACTTGCTAGTTTGTACTAGCTCGCGGAACCTGATTAAACTATCAATGACACGCGATCGCGTTATTCCGAGTATGGGATAATTTTGATAATCGGCTTCAGCTTTAGCTGTTTGTAAGTATTTCAAGCTTTGGTTAATCGAATTTATCAGTGCTTTTTGGTCTGCTTTTGGTTCATTTTCCCCCCATATCTGATTATCAAAACAGGAGGGGTCATTTTCGCAGCAACTAACCCAAGGTCTAGAAATAAGTACAGGTAAGCTTTTTGACGTTTTCGGAACTGGGGTAGAAGTTGTGTTGGGTAAATTCCATTTTCTCACCTGACATTGTTCTTTACTTAGTAGCAAGCCTCCTAATGGTTGAAAATACACTAAATAAGCTAGCAAAAATATAGGTAAACCTAAAAATATAATTCCCAAAGAGGGTTTTTTCGGGTTGCTCCCAAGTGAGAGTCGTTTAGCAAAAGTTGTAAATGTTTTATTCATCCGTACAGGTGAGGACGTTAGCAATACCAATCATTGCTAGTTCAAAAGTAAACTAGCAAAAACCATAAGAATTTTAATTTGTCACGGTTAGAAAAATAACATTTTCTATAAATTTACAATAATTTAGTGTTTTTTCGGAGATTTTGTTCATTTTGAAATCAAAGAGTTGTAATCCTACTACAAAAGATGCACAGCAATTTATGCAAATAAACAGGAAAAGATTTACATTTTGTAATATTGTCAGAATGAAGGCAATATGGTGTACGCGTAAGTACTCGAATTACCCCTTCACAAAGTTACCTCACGCTAACCTTGACGAGATTAGCCAAAGCGTTAATAAGTATCTCATTTTCTTCGTTAGTGCCAATAGTGATGCGTAACTTATCATCCAGTCTTGCTTGCTGGAAATAGCGCACTAAAATTTCTTGCTCCTTCAATTTTTGATACAAATACTCAGCATTTGCTTTAGGTGGTTGCACTAACAAAAAATTAGCCTGGGAATCCCAAACACGAAAACCTAATTGCTTAAAAGCGATCGCAGTCTGTACCCGTGATGCTTTAATCTTTGCTACACAAGCATTTTTATATGTTTGGTCACGAATCGCAGCCGCTCCCACCGCAATTGCGATCGCATCAATGTTATAACTATCTTTGACTTTATAAAGTCCGCTCAGTAACTTGGGATTAGCAATGGCAAAACCTAACCGCAAACCAGCTAAAGAGTAACCTTTAGAAAGTGTACGTATTACAATCACATTTTCAAATTCTTTGACCAACTCTAAAGCATTTTCCTGAGCAAAATCCACATAAGCTTCATCAATTACCAAAACTCCAGATAAATTACTAGCAAGCTTCCGCAATTCATTTATTGGTACTACATGACCAGAAGGACTATTGGGTGTGGCAATAAATGCGATCGCAGGATTAGTCGCAATTAATTGAGCGATCGGTAATTCGTAATTCTCCCCGTAGGGAATTTCTACAAGTTCCGCAGATTGCACTTGCGTTAATGTTTGATAAAGTACATACGTTGGTATTGGGTATGCAACCTTTCTCCCTGGTTCCGTACAAGCTCGCATTACCACACTCAACAATTCATCACTACCATTACCAACAATAATCCAATCACTAGGGACATTTAAAGCTTCACTAGCTGCTTGCCGAAAATCTTCACCGTAAGCATTGGGATAGCGTCGCAACGATTCACTATTGAAATTTCGCAATACTTCTAATACCGCAGGGGATGGAGGGTAAGGGTTTTCGTTACTATTGAGTTTGATGATTTGGCTACCGGGTTTGGGCTGTTCACCTGGTATATAGGCAGCCATTCCTGTTACATTTTCCCGGAAGTAGTCAGCCATCTTTCTGATTTTGGATTTTAGATTTTAGATTTTGGATTTTGGATTTTGGATACATTCGCTGTCGCTCAGTACAAGCTTTGGATTTTGGATTTTGGATACATTCGCTGTCACTCAGTACAAGCTTTGGATTTTGGATTTTGGATTTTAGATTTTAGATTTTAGATTTTAGACCAATATGAAGTGAAGTACTCCGGCTTGCTTCGAGTCAAGCGTATCGCTCATAGAAACAACCATCAACGTTTCGCGTCTCATTCGCCGTTGCCACGTTAGGGATACCGCAAGGATATTCGGGACTAAACCCGATGATGGTCTTACACAGCGTCTCTGGTATTGCTACCTTTATCTCTTCATGGAGAGAACCCGCGCAGCCGCCCGCCTCCCGCAGGCAGTTTGATTACTTTTCCGTACACCTCTGTATGGCTTATCTTTTACCGCAGGGCGTAACCTGTGCGTTCCAGTGACCGAGGTCTTTCCCCTTTTCTCACGCTAGTTACCGTGGTAAGCGTATTACCGCTACTGTGACCTTTGTTTGCAGCCGTGTGGGTGGGTCAACAACCATTTATATATTACCATAAATGTATCCACATTAGCGATACATCGTGAAAGAAAAATCTATTAGAATCAGGCTGTCTCAAAAAAGATACGACAAACTGAAAAATTACGCAGAAGCTAAAGAAAAAACAGTTACTCAGTCGGTCGAAGATTGGATTGATAGGTTGCCAAGTCCAAAAATTGACGACTCCTCAACCACCCCGCTCCCTAATCAACCTGACGGTTGATATTGGTCGGAGGCGGCATCGTCATCGTCCGGCTATCCATCCCCTTCCTCAGCGTAGCAGGAAGGGGAATTCCGCCGAACTTGTTAAAAAATAACACGACAGATGTATTTTGTAGAGCAAAAAACAGTTTTGATAAAATTAGCCTAATCTCCCTGGGGATGTTCATCCCACAATGTCGTAATTTCACGCAAACTTTGGTAATTTGCATTACCCAAAATAATATGGTCGAGGAGAGGAATCCCTAAAAATTGCGCCCCTCCCAACAACTGACGGGTTAACTCGATATCTTCGCGGCTGGGTTCAACATTACCAGAAGGATGGTTGTGTGCGACGATTAACCTTGTGGCTCCTTGTCTGAGAGCTTCCCGGAAAATTTCCCTGGGTGGAGCGAGGGTTTCCGTTGCTGTACCAATCGTAATAATTTGCCTACCCAGCATTTTATTTTTGACATCCAGCAGTATAATCGCGAACCTCTCCTGTACCTGCCACATTAAATCTTGGCTGAGAACTGCTGCTGCTGCTGCTGGACTATCGATAGGAGTGCGATCGCCTGGATTTGCTTGGAAGGTTCTTTTTCCTAACTCAACTGCCGCTAAAATACTTGTGGCTTTGGCTGGTCCAATCCCTTGAATATACATCAACTCAGCCGGGGTGACATCGCGTAATACAGCTAGGGGATCGCGTTCGTTTTTCCCTAGTTCCCGTAATATATACTGCCCTAAACCTACCGCAGAAAGCTTTCCTGCACCTTGCCCAGTACCTAATAGTATCGCAATCAATTCGGCTGTTGAGAGTACTTTTGGACCATTGGATAACAAACGTTCTCGTGGACGCTCGCTTTCTGCCATATCAGCTATTCGCAGGCAATATGTCATATAAAAACAGGGATATATGAAAGATAAATGTACCTATCTTTAGTTATCTCCTGTTTGTTGGGCAAAATATCCTAATTTGACAAAATCTTTAAATTTTTGTCGTCAAATATTTACCAACTCTACTATTTGCCAGGGTGGGATTACCATTGGTGTCAACTTCAACTAAAAGCGTTGATATATCTAAATTATACTCATATTTACCGGGCAAACACGGAGTGGGTTCTGTAAGCAAGCTACAGAATCACAAATCATCCCTAAAATCAGCAACGTCTACGAAAATTGAATTACATCTGGTGAATATTAAATTTATGGATGCGATCGCTTTTGCCTTTCCATTGTGTTTTGACTGGTTTAGATTAGTCTTGCATCTTCTTTCTTAGCTAATAGGTAGCTATAGTTTATGTCGTCCAACTTTGAACAAGCACTGAATATTCATGTCAGGCTTCCATCCTACCACCCCGAACTGTTGGCAGGATTAGAAATATGGCTGGAATTAGGTTTAATTTCTGACTCTCAAGTTAAGCAAATATGCCGAGAAAATTTGGTTTGTAGTTTGCAGACACAAGCGAATGTAATACCAGAAAAAACTGTACCTAATGTGGAGATTTTGCCTGCAAATTCTCTCGAAAAGGAAGAAATACCGCTTCCACCAAAAAAACCTCATGTTCTCGCTGGGATGTTACAGTCACTCAGGGCAGAATTGAGTGTACGCTGGTTGCTGTTTTTGGGTATCTTTTTAGTAATTGTTTCATCGGGTTTGTTAGCTGCGAGTCAGTGGGAAAGATTTCCAATTTCGGGGCAGTATGGAATTTTGCTTGCTTATACTTTAAGCTTTTTTGGGGTGAGTTTTTGGGCTGGTAAGCAACCAAATTTGCGATTGACGACGCAAGGTTTGTTAGTTGTAACTCAGTTGCTAATTCCGGTAAATTTTTGGGCTATTGATGGGTTTAGATTGTGGCTGAATCCATTGGGATGGTTGGTAATAACTGTTGCATTTCTGACTTTGACTGCGACTGCAATTTTAATTGGGAATAGTAGGTTAATTAATACTAATTTACCAAATCGTAATTTACGATTATTTGGTGGTTTAAGGGTTATTAATATCCTGGGACTTTCATATTTACATTTGGGTTGGAGTATTCCTGGTTTTTCTTTAGTTGCGATTTATATGGCAATGATTGGAACCAGTTTTATTAATGTTTATCAAAAATATTTAGAAATAAATCAAGAACCTCGGCAAGTAGATAATCAGGAAAGGGAAAGGGGCATAAATTTACCTGTTTCTTTAATTATTTGTGCTTTAGGTTTGTTGTTATCACGAGGTATCTTTGTTGCTGGTATTGATATCACTTTATTAGGACTTGCGATCGCAATTTGTGGTTGGTTGGTAGCTTGGCTGGGGGAAGTTGGGAAAGAAAGAGTTTCATTGTCTTCTTCTCTGGCGTTTCCTTGGCAGTTTATCGGTGGTGTTTTAATATTTATTGGTTGGGTTGTGTCTGTTGTTTCCCATCCTGCACAAGCTCTTGCTGTGAGCGCTTTGGGTTTATGGGTTTTGGTTAAACGCTTACAATTGTTTGGTTTAAAATCAGATTTTGCAGCGATTTTTGTCATTGGATTACAAGCAAATTGGTTAATATGGTGTTTAATACCCGTTGATTTACAGCTACAAATAACTAAAGTTGCTGTTCAATTGACAAATTCCCGCAATGAATCTTGGGGATTATGGAGTTTGGGTTTATTCCCTTATTTAGTGGCAATTATCGCTTTTGGTGAATATTTTCGCAGATTTAATCACATTCCTAAAAAAAGAGCGATCGCAGAATTCAGCGAACAAATTAGCTTAGTGTTTGGAACTTCTTTAAGTATACTTGCAGTTTTTAATCCTGGTTTGCGTTCTGTAAATTTAGTATTATCGTCTATTACTCTTGCTGTTGTTACATATAGAAAACAAAAGCGACAAAGTGAAAGCTCTGCTTCTGTGTTTTCTCCTCATATTATCTACTTGACCCATCTCACATCAATTTTGGCATTTTGTTCTTGTATTAATTGGGTAATACCCACACTGCGCTATGAATATTGGGCGATAATATTACTAATATTAATGGTGGGAGAATGGATATTTAGTTTAGGTGCGGGGATATGGAAACGTAGTGCTTGGTATGTTGGTTTTGGATTAGCTGCTGTTAGTTTTTATTTATTACTAATAAATATTAATCCTAATTTATATCTTCCCGATTCTCAACAATATCATTGGGCAGGAATTTGGTTAGTAACTCCCATAACTCTCAGCGCGATTGCAAGTCGTAGTCATGGAGTGCGAGGGAGAATAAATAGCGTATCAAGTGTAATATCACTGTTTCTTTTGCAGTTACTTACTTTCCCATTAACAAAAACTAGATTAATCAGTTTGGCTGTCGCTTTTGTATTGATGTTAGTAAATACTCGTTATTTACCAACTCAGGAATTTGCATTAATTACAGTTGGGTTTATTTTAGCTTTTATTGGTGTACTTCTTTGGGAAGGAATACCTAATCTACCTTTACTTTCAATATCGGGTTGGTTTGTTGTTAGTAGTGTTCTGATTTTTGGTTTATGGATAGTGCGAAAATATTTACTAAATCGTAGCATTCATAATTTCAATCACAATCAAAATCCGTCATCTCAAGTTAATCCAATTACCAACGATAATCTTACATCAAATTTATTCAAAGCAGGATTAGGAAGTACAATTTATGCAGAAGCTACAAATCAATGGGGTTGTCTATTATTTGCTGTAGAATTATTAGCTTTAACCTTACATTCAATTGGGATTTATCAAGGTATTTTTTCAGCCGAATTTCTCTATATTATTGCTACAGCCATAACTTTAATAGCTATAATTTTCCGCAGTTGGAACGAACCAAGTAACTGGGCATTTTATGGAATTGGTTGGTGTTTGGAATTACTTGCTGCTGAAGTATTAGCATTTGGTGGGAGAACAACAATAAAAATTGCGATCGCAAATATTGCTCTGGGTTTAGTAAGTCAACTTTTTGGGGAATGGTGGAAGCGAAAACACCGTTTACAGGAACTTCCTAGCAGTTTCCATGTTTTACCGATTATCTACGCTTTATTTAGCGTTGTTTTGCGTTTCAATACTTTCACAACTTGGACGGGATTGTATACCTTGGGTGTAGCATTAATTCTCATTGGTGTTGGTAGACGCAGACAATCGCAAACTTTACCACAAAGATTTGCATTAAAACCTTTGCTGTACTTGGGATTAATTGGGGTTTCACTTTCTGCTTACGAATTTCTATTTTACCAAATGTTACAAACCCAGGGAGGTGCATATGGTGATGCTTTGATTGCCATGTCTGCATTAGGTGCGATTATTATGTATGTCTATCGCATCCTCTCACCTTGGTTAATTAAATATTTGCGACTTACGAAACAAGAAATAGAAGCAGTTGCTCATTATCATTGGGGATGGAGTAGTTGTTTATTATTAATTGCAATTATTTCTCCAGTTGGAATTAATCGCTTTATTGGTTTAGGAACAGGGACATTTTTAGCACGTTACGCGATATTTCAAGGTAGATTTTCTAATTCTTCAACGAATTCTATCCGTGGTTTGACTGCCAATGAAAATTGGGTTTATTTAGGTTTACTAGAAATTTTCGCAGTCAGTATTTTATTCCGAGATTTACCAATAGGACAATTATTTACCCAACAATTACTACCTTGGAATGGTGCGATCGCATGTATTGTTGCCTATTTCCTCTACATTTTACCCTGGGAGCGTTGGGGATGGTCAAAAACACCTTGGCAAAATACTGCATACGTTTTGCCGTTGGTAATTGTTGTAATTACTTGTTTGCAAATTTATGCAATAACTTTGCTAATTACAGCTACATTTTATGTTGCGATCGCCAAACTTAATCGCAACTTCAATTTGACTTATATTAGTTTGATTTTAATCGATTGGGCGCTTTTTAAATGGTTTTACAATTTTCATCTGACTAATGAATTATGGTATGTTTCCACTATTGGTTTATCCTTACTTTATATTGCTCAATTCGAGCCAAAGTTAAACTTACCACAGCAGAAACAAAACCGTCATTATTTGAGATTATTAGGTAGTGGAATAATTTGTGGTTCTGCCGTAATTTTCCATCAAGATACTGCTTTAATTCCAAGTATTATCAGTATCATAGCTATTTTTGCTGGCTTAAGTTTACGTATTCGCGCTTTTCTTTATGTTGGTACAGCTACATTTTTAATTACTGCAATTTATCAATTAGTAATTCTCAGTTTGCGTTATTCATTCGTCAAATGGGTTATTAGTTTATTTGTCGGTATTCTCTTTATTTCCATTGCTGCAAATTTTGAAACACGACGAGAACAGCTAAATTATTTATTAAGCAATACAAGTAATGAATTTAATGAGTGGGAGTAATTTTATACCTCGGCAATATAACTAATAAAAGAACTTCACCCTATAGACGCAAAGCTGTTTCGTTCCCTCTCAAACAAGATTTGTCAAGATGGTTAGCGATAAAATGAACTTTTAAGCACTTAAATAGCCGTAAAATTGTTCGTTTTCTGGACACGCTGGTAACAAAATAACCAGTTTTAAATCGCTAGAAACCTTGATTTTTAGAGCCTTTTAGGGTATGAATCAGCCCTGCGAACCCGACTTCGTGGGTTAGTCGTGAGGTGAAATGTTCCCCGGTAGTAGCGTTTCCCATAATGTCTAATGGGGTTTTTGAGGATTTGGCGCGATCGCACCAAATCCTCAACAAGTTTCTCTAACCTGGATTAAAACCAATTACCCCTTCTAATAAGGCAACGACATCGCTACGACTCAGCTTTTCTTTACCATCCGCGATCGCATCCAACGTTCCGTGAGCTAAGGTTAAGGGAATCTGGCAAAAGTCTAAGGCTGGACTATTCCCCAAGGAAGCATTATAAAAGTCTGCAAGTGCTAGATTTCTTCTTGCATAAGCTTGCATGTCCTCATTAGTCCAACCGGGGGGGTAAAAACTAACTCCACGTGTTCCATCTTCGCTGTGATTGCGAAGTATATTCACCGCTTGCAAACCCCGTCCAAATCCAATTGCATGGGTGCGATTGGTCTGGGTTCCATCATACCAACCCCAAAGGTCGGAAAGCAATAAACCCACTGCACCCGCTACCCCAAATGTATAGCGGTCTAAGTCTGATTCATCATCGATTTTCCAGTTCTGTTTTGCCCAGTATGCCATTCTGTCGGACATTGCCGCAGTCGCATCCCAAATTCGAGGTGCTATGGTTTCGGGTGCGAGGATGGACCATTCGCGAATCCTTAGTGTGACTTCTGGTAGTATATCTTCGTATCCGAGAAAACCATCTGTAAAAGCATCGGCAACAAAACCGTCTACCCCTGCTTGTAAGGTTAAGCTGACGGATTGCAATAATTTTGCTTTGGTATGGTTATCTAGTTCGGGGTGGTCTTCGATTTCGTCAATTGCACGCATACACAAATATGCTGAAGCAACTGCCTCTTGCAATCCTCTTGGCAAACGTACTATCGGGATATAAAAAGTCCGGCTAGTTTCTTTTAATAGTTCTAAAGCATCTCTGCGTAAATCCATTTATTACACTCCTCTGGTTATTTTCCCCCAATTGCAGTTTCTAACCTCCTACCTATTCTCCACATCTATCTAAATAAAAATTAAACATCATTTTTTTATCACTAGATTTATTTTGTATCATTAAATACAAATACAAGAATGTTGGGATAATTATCCCTATCCGATCAAAGTAATATTAGAGTCAACGAATGTAACAAAAGGCTAAATTTACAGACGGTGCTAGATTTCCTCGAAACTAACTGCATAAATTTACCATTGCGTCAAGCTGGATCGAAACAAATTTCAATATTTATTGGTTCCCACTGAATTAAAGATTGCCATGACTTTAGTAATGAGTTAAAAAGTGGTGTTGATAGCTGAAATAGTTATTATAGTGTTAATGTGGGAACTTGTGGAATTCATTTGTGTAAGCAGGAAAATTAAACTGTTGTTTTAGAGGAATGCGATAGATTTGTAAACTACTAAGGCTTCTCTATATGCAAATTTTGATTCAAATAATCACATTCACTCCTTGTAGAGACTATTATGTTTTTACAAAAGTTTCCCAGAGCATATCATACTTTAGGATGACTTTAGTGTCTCCACTTTGATATTTTATTTAAACGCAATTGCATTGAGAAACTCGTGAAATTACTATTTTTACTTAATTTAATGTTTAGATTATTTATGCCATTGCCAATATTAACTAGTAATTTTTATTACATTAATATTTGATTAAGTAATTTTATGGAAATGGATATTTTTTACTAGGTGTAAACTTAAAACTAACTAGAATGGGCATATTTATTGTACTTGCGATCGCAATGTTCGAGCATATCTCCATAAATATTTCCCCAGAATACTGGTAACAATAGCAGCAACGATTAAGTACATAGTTTTTGATAGCGACCAATTGCCAGTAAGGGAAAGTATTGTTGGTAGAGGTGATATTTCAGGTAAAAGTGACAGGGGAAACCAGTTCCGGTAAATTCATCTTCGTGCCAGGTTCCATCTGCTCGCTGGGTTGCGACTAAGTAGTTAACTCCCCGTTCGATTGCATCTGAAGCAAAATCTCCTGTTGCTTCCCCCGCAGCGAGTAAACCAATTAATGCCCAAGCGGTTTGTGATGGGGTACTGTTTCCTTGACCTTTTAAACTCGGTTCTTTGTAGCTTTGGCAGGTTTCACCCCAACCACCATCGGCATTTTGACAAGATATCAACCAATTTGCACCAGATGTTATACTTTGTCGTTGTTGTGGTGCAATTAAAGCTAGGGCAGATAAAGCACCGCTAGTACCGTAAATATAATTAACTCCCCAACGACCAAACCAGCAACCTGTGGGTTCTTGCTCCTGGAGGAGATAATCTAAAGCACGGTTAAAATCATCTCTTTCGATAGAGGTATGACAACAACCTAACATTTCCAGAACACGGGATGTCACATCTGCCGTATTTGGATCGATCATCGCTTTCAGGTCACTATAGGGAAGCAGATTCAGCCAATCTTGATTGTTATCGAGATCGAAAGCTGCCCAACCACCAGCTTGACATTGCATTGTGGCAACCCAATCGATTGCCCTCTTCATTGCAGCTTGTTTGAGTTCTGGGTTGGGGAGTTTTGCTAGTGCTAAAGTCATCACCACCACAGCAGTGTCGTCAACATCTGGATAAAAGCGATTTTCAAATTCAAAAGCCCAAGCACCAGGTTTACCGCGTTTATTTTTGACATTCCAGTCACCGTAATCCAGAATTTGCTTTTGTAGTAACCATTCACCACCTTGTACAATGGCTGGATGGTCTGGAGCAATTCCCGATTCAATCAGCGATCGCATTACCCAAGCGGTATCCCAAACTGGGGAAACACAAGGTTGAACGCAGTATGTATCGTTGGTTTCGATGACAAAGTTATCGATCGCTTGCAATCCCCGTACTACTATAGGGTCATTCACATCGTAGTCGAGCGATCGCAAAGCTAACATGGAATTGAGCATTGCCGGAATAATTCCCCCCCAATCTCCACTTGCTTCCTGTCGTTCCAAAATCCACCGTTCCGCAGCTTGGATTCCTTCGGAGCGGAGGGGAATTAAGTTGAAAGTTTCGGCAATTTTGAAAGCTCCATCTAAGGTAAGGAAAATATCAGTCCAATCATGATTCCGTGGTAATTCATATTTGACATTTTCTACCCCTTCTGCATACAGTTCATTTAGAGAAATGCCGGGATTAGTCACATAAACGGGTTTTTTGTCAAATACAACCAATAAAGGTACAGTACTAGAACGCGCCCAACTCGATAATTCGTAGATATTAAAAAAGAAATTTTCTGGTAGCAGCATCACCCAAGGAGGTAAGGAAGGGATACCTTGCCAGCTATAACAGCCAATTAAGGCAAGATGAAACTTAGTAAAAATTCGAGTTTTGCTGATACCGCCATGTTTTAAAATAAAATCCCGTGCTTTTACCATTGCTGGATCGGACTCTGACACACCAAGTAACTTCAAAGCCATATAAGCTTCCACAGAAGTACTCAACTCTCCCCCATCACCATAAAAAAGCTCCCAACCACCATGTTCCCGTTGTTGAGAGCGCAAATATTTTTCGGCTTTGTGGAGAGGACGAATCGTGTCAGTTCGCCAAATTTTATGCAAGAGGACAACTTCCGCAGTTATCGTTACATTTGATTCCAATTCAGCCCACCAATAACCATCAGGGTATTGAATTGAAAGAAGATAGTTTTGACTAGCTGCGATCGCCCATTCAATTTTTGATGAAATCACCCTGTCTTCTGTTTGCATGGAATACTACTCATTGATATGACAGCAAAAAAAAACTGTGGAAGATAGTTCTCAACTTCCCTTCCTTCTTCCTTGGCGTACTTTCAGAAGCCACTTCGTGTCTACTCTGCGCCTTGGCGGTTAATTAATCTTATTCTTTATAGTTAAAGAGAAGTAATATCTTCCTATCTTACCGTACCAGTTAACAATATATCTATGACACTTATTGAATTGGTTCTAACATCGCTTTCCGTAATTATTTGGATAATATTACTAGTCGCTAGAGGTGGATTTTGGCAAATAAATCCCCTACTAGAAACAGAGGAAGAAAAAACTCCCTTATTTCCCTTGCCCAAAATCTGCGCGATAATTCCCGCAAGAAACGAAGCTAATTTGTTAGCTGCGACTTTAACGTCATTGTTCTCACAGGATTATGCTGGCAGCTTCGAGATTTTTCTTGTCGATGATAATAGTACCGATGCTACGGGAGAAACCGCTAACGCAATTGCTGAGGGTTTGCAGAAAACAACGCAATTACATGTTATTAATGGTAAACCTTTAGCAGCTGGTTGGTCTGGTAAACTCTGGGCAATGGAGCAAGGTATTCGTCAAGCTACGAAACTTGAACCCGATTATTTTTTGCTCACAGATGCGGATATTCTCCACGATACCAATAATCTCAATCGTCTTGTCACTAAAGCGGTTAGGGAAGATTTGGATTTAGCTTCGATAATGGTGCGGTTGCGCTGTGAGAGTTTTTGGGAAAAGTTATTAATTCCCGCTTTTGTGTTTTTCTTCCAGAAGTTATATCCTTTTCAATGGGTAAATAATCCCCAAAAATCCACCGCAGCAGCAGCAGGGGGTTGTATTCTCATTCGTCGTCAAGCTTTAGAACGGATTGGGGGTATGGAATCTGTTCGTCAAGCTTTGATTGATGATTGTGCTTTAGCTCTTAAAGTGAAATTGGGAACGAAGAATTATCCAATTTGGTTGGGGTTGAGTTCGTTAACTAAGAGTTTGCGATCGTATGATTCTTTGGATACTATTTGGGATATGGTTGCCCGTACCGCTTTTACCCAACTCAATTATTCGCCTTTTTTATTGATGGGAACGTTATTCGGGATGTTTTTGGTTTATTTAGTTTCTCCTTTGAGTTTAATTATCGGTTTGCTAACGGGAAATTGGTTGGTTGCTGGTTTGGGTCTGCTAGGATGGTTGTTGATGAGTTTGGCTTATTTTCCGACTGTTCATTTTTATTTGCGATATGCCTCTGGCATTAAGCTCCGCTTATCGCCTTTTTTTGCTTTTTGTCTACCCATGATTGCTTTCCTTTACACGTTAATGACTTTCGACTCCGCTTTGCGTCACTGGCAAGGGAAAGGTGGTGCTTGGAAAGGAAGGGTTTATCGAAATACCAAATATTTTTAATTTTCGATTTTTAATTTTTGTAAATAAAAATTTTTCTTGTTCTACCTTCTGGTATAGTTATTTTAATTGAATATTTTAGATTTTATTATAATCGGATGGTTGCTTTTTTAAAAATTTGACCAATTCCCCATTATTAGGTAATTGTCAACTACAAAATAAAGATACCATAAATAACTATCAAATTATTCTTTATTTAAAAAAATTTACAAATATTCAGTTAATGTCATCCCATAATTAGCTTGAAGACTTTTGCAAAAAAATAAAAAATGTTGTTTACAAGAGTTACTGAACCTTGTATTTCATAGTTCCATCGTTTTACTACTAGATAGCAGCGTCAAAGCCCAAATCATCCCGGATGCTAGCTTAAACTTAGAAAATTCCAATGTGATGTCATCAGAGACAAGAGATATAATTTCTGGTGGTGCAATTCGCGGTTCTAATTTATTTCACAGTTTTCAAGAATTTAATATCAACCCACAAAAAGCAGCATTTTTCACGAATCCGACAGGGATTGAAAATATTATTAGTCGAGTCACAGGTAAAAATCGCTCAGAGATTTTGGGAACCTTGGGTATATTGGGAAAAGCAAACCTATTTTTAATTAATCCCAATGGGATTATCTTTGGTAAAGATGCAAGTTTAGCTATACAAGGTAGCTTTTTTGCTTCCACAGCAGAAAGTCTAATATTCGATAATAACTTTAAATTTAGTGCCACAAATCCCCTTACCCCCCCATTACTAACAATAAATATTCCCATCGGTTTACAAATGGGAGCAAACCCAGGCAAAATCATTAATCAATCTCAAACTCCTAATTTATTCCCAGTACCACCTAATTTCCCTCAAATTTCCATTTATCAAAACGCAGGATTACAAGTTTTACCAGGTCAAACATTAGGATTAATTGGTGGGGATATCTTAATTGATAATGGTAATTTAACAGCTAATAGTGGACAAATAGTAATTGGGAGTGTGGCAAGCGAAGGTTTAGTAAGGTTTACAGCCAATCAACAAGGTTTAAACTTTAACTACAACGAGATTCAAAAATTTGGGAATATTTCGATTATAAATAACTCATTAATAACTACAAGTGGGATTGGTGGTGGTCAAATAAATATCAAAGGTGGAAATATTACCCTTGATAATTCACGAATAGATTCTTTAACCTTCGGAAATTTAGATGGTAGAAATATCGATATTCAAGGACAAAACTTACTAGTCAAACCAGGTTCACAAATTTCCACCTTAACTTTGGGAGAAGGGAAAGGAAGCAACATTAATATCCGTGCAAATGATGTAATCGAGATGATTGGACTAGGTTCCCAGAGATATCGACAAATTATTAGCAACTACATCATTACTGGCACTATTAATTATTTCACTCCAGAACTAATGTTGACTTCTGGAACTTCTGGTACTGGAAATGCAGGAAATATCACAATTGAAAGCAATGATTTATTGTTTAGAGACGGAGTAATTAGTACTAGCGGAAGTCTGGGAATTGGGAATGGTGGAAATATGACAATCCGAGCGCGGCAGATGGAAATGGTTGGTTCTACAATTAATAATGGCACGATTCGAGAAAGCAGTGGAAAAGGAGGAAATCTCAACATTGAAGTCGAAAGTTTAACATTACGGGATGAATCAGTTCTCGCTAGTGTGACGACAGGAACGGGAACCGCAGGAAATATTCAGATTAAAGCCAGCGAATTTATAGAATTGCTACGTACCCCCGAAAATGCCGTAATCCAAACTGCGATCGCAACCAATGCTTTCGGTTTAAATGGCAATGCTGGGGATATCACTATCGACACAAAACGCTTGACGATTTCTGAAGGTGCAGGAATTAGCTCATCTAACGGTATACTGATTGGGAATAATTTCTTTTCTAACGCTGGGGGTAGGGGAGGAAATTTAATAGTTAAGGCTACTGAGTCAATTGAATTAACAGGTATTTCTGGTGTTTTAGCAACTGGAGGTAATACTCCAAGTTTTCTTTCCAATCAAGCAGGAAGTTCTAATTTAGGAGGAGATATTTATATTTCTACACCTATACTCACAGTAGGAAATGGAGGACTTATTTCTGCTGCTTCTTTTGGTTTAGGTAATGCAGGAGATATTACAATTGATGCGGACAAAATAGAAGTTTTTGGTACTGCGAATAACGGACAATTTGTCAGCAAAATCGAAGTATCTTCCGGTTTAATTGACGGAGTAACCAATGTTGATGCGACAGCAAATGCAGGTTCCCTAAACTTGAACGTAAATCAATTAAATATCCGCGATCGCGCAATTCTCACAGTTCAAGCTTTGGGAAGTGCTAATGCAGGTAATATCAACATCAAGGCAAAGGAAATTAATCTTGACAATCAAGCCAAAATAGATGCAGCAACTGGTGCGGGTACGGGGGGAAATATTAACCTTCGTACCCAGGATATTTTTCTACGTCGTGGTAGCAAAATTAGCACCGATGCGGGTAGTTCTGAGGGTGGAAACATTGACATCAATTCCCAATTTATTGTGGCTGTTCCCAAAGAAAACAGCGATATCACAGCTAATGGCATTGAAGGAAATGGTGGAAAAATAAATATTACTGCTACAAGTGTTTTTGGTTTACAGGTCAATAATCAACTTACTTCCAAAAGCGATATTTCTGCGAGTTCTCGGTTTGGTGTTAATGGTACAGTTAAAATTAATACTTTTAATATTGAACCTACAGCCATCAATCAATTACCTACGGATTTAGTTGATACTGCCAACCAAATTAACCAAACTTGTTCTAGCCAAATCCAAAATGACAGCTTTACTGTTACAGGAAGAGGTGGAATTCCCCTCGCTCCCAAAGAACTTTTCAATGTTACACCTAGTTGGATTGATTGGCGATTTTATCCAAGTGATAATGCTGTATCTGAAGAAAAAAAAATTAGCACAAATATACGCGATCGCTCAATCCTAAATCCTCCTTTAGTAGAAGCCAATGCATTAGTACTTAATCCGCAAGGTCATGTAGAACTTGTCGCAAATTCAACTACCGCAAATACTCTTTTGACAATTAATAAATGTTTTCAAGAAGTTAATTAATCTAGCTCAAATTTTTGTATAGGTGGGGTTATTCCACCCTTAAAAATAGTAAAATTGACCAATTCTATATCATGGGTTTTTTATTTTTTGGAAGTCCCTAGATTCAAAAAGTGCAAACCTCAAAATGCCCATTTCTGCAAGCATCGTCATGGGAATTGATCCATCCACATCTACATACTAATTCTAATCTAACTCCCGACGACCTTCTAATGCTCGTGCCAAAGTCACCTCATCAGCATATTCTAAATCACCACCCACAGGTAAACCAAAAGCAATTCGCGTTACTTTCGTAAATGGCTTGATTAGCTGACCAACATATAAAGTTGTCGTCTCACCTTCCACACTCGGACTGATTGCCAAAATGACCTCTTTAGGCTGGTCTTTACTGACTCGTCGCACTAAAGCTTGAATTGTCAACTGTTCTGGACCAATTCCGTCAATTGGGGAAATAACCCCACCCAAAACGTGATATTTACCCTTAAATTCACGGGTTTTTTCCAGCGCAATCACATCACGGGAATCTGCAACAACACAGATAATCCCATTTTCACGGGTAGTATTGCGGCAAATTTCGCAAACAGGTTCAGATGAAAGATGAAAGCAAACCTGACACAAACCAATTTGTTGTTTCGCTTCTACAAGTGCTTGTGCAAGTGCCTCAATTTCCGCTTCGGGACGTTTGAGGATGTGCAACGCTAAACGCTGGGCAGTTTTGGGACCAACCCCTGGTAAGCGTTGCAATTGTTCGATTAATCTAGCAAGGGGACGTGCGTAAACCGTAGTTCTATCTCCAGTATTTCTGTATTTAACTATGATTACATTTCCCGGAGTGTTTGGGAAAAAAATTCTGTAAATCAACTTAACGTCGGTTGGCAGTTTGTCCTGACGGGGCGACAAGCGCCCCGTCAGAAGTTATATTACACGAAGCAACAGGGAAGAAATCAGATTATTACTTCCATTGAGAAAGTTTTTTGAGTTGTTTATTCTCCTTTACACACGACAAACCCAGAAAGTCGGGTTCTTCCCCCCACCAAAAAACTACAACTCAGCACGACAAACCCAGTAACCCGACTTCTAACCCCACACAAAAACCCCAACTAACCAAAAATACTTGCTAAGGAAAAGGAATTTAATAACCTGCAATTTCGGTTAAATTTAAAATAACAGCACTCTAATGAATACACTTTATAAATAAATATCCAAACAAAAAAGCGTCCCTCAAATGAGAGACGCTTTTCTTAAATTCTATAATTGAAAAAGCATAGGTTTTAAGCGCGATGGTGCAAAGCACCCGCCAAAAGGCGATCGCACTTTTCAATCCTAACTTTAATCCTGGCTCTCACTCACAACTATTTCTCAAATGAAACATAATCGCTACCGATAATCCATCCCAAATTGGAGTATTAATATTTGCCTGTCTTAAAGCTTCTCCTGTCCAAGAATTACAATTTCTCAAAATTGAATAACTACCAATAGCTTTGTAAAAGCCAGCATTCTCGGTATGACCATTAGCAATGCGAATGACTTCACCATTTTTATCAGTTTCAAAAGCAGCTTGAATAAAACCTGCAAGACGTAAATAATCTTGCTCGTTCAACTTTATACATTTAACTCCATTATCAGTAGGTAATGACTGATAACCTTTAATGTACATAACAGAAGGAGTCGGCAAAAACAAAGCTTTAAAGGTAGTTGTTAGCCGAAAATCTACTAAATTAGGGGTTGACAAATAAAAATCTCTATCACCCCAGCCAAAACTCAAATATTCATAATCGCTACTATTATCTATACCTATTGATTGTATCGATAGATAATTATGCCAATCTAAAATATTATTTTTTATTGGCAGTATAATATTGGTGTGAATACCAGTATTAGCAACACAAATTTTAATATGACATTTTGATTTTGGGTAATTTATGATTTGTCTTGGTATCAATGCAACAATTGTTAATAAAGTTAAGCTAGATATTACAGTAACTGTCAAAAATTTAGCAACTTTGAATAATTGCTTTGATAACAAACCTGTATTTTGTTTAGCTTTTCTATCCATATTTGTACTATTTTGTCGGGTAATCCACATCCCTGATGCGATAAAATGAATATTCCACTAAATATCCAACTTCCGAACCACAAAAACAAAGTGTTATGAACCAGCGAGCGTTGCTATTAGTTAATCGTCACTCGCGACAAGGGCAAGAAAAATTGGAAGAAGCGATCGCTTGTTTAAAAAAACTTGGTTTTGATTTGATCGAAGAAGCTACCGAACAACCCCAGCATTTGGCAGAAGTGATTCATCAGTATAAATATCAAGTCGATCTAGTCATTGTTGGAGGAGGTGACGGAACTCTAAATGCTGCCGTAGATGGTTTGGTAGAAACCCAATTACCATTAGGTATTTTACCATTAGGAACCGCAAACGACTTAGCCAGAACCTTGGGTATTCCCAATTCTTTACCGGAAGCTTGTAAAGTGATTGCTACAGGTGAGGCAAAATATATTGATTTAGGTTGGGTAAATGGTAAATACTTTTTTAATGTTGCCAGTTTGGGGTTAAGCGTCAAAATCACCCAACGTTTAACAAAACAGGCAAAAAAACGCTGGGGTATACTTGCCTATGCAGCAACAGCACTGCAAGTAATTTGGGAATCACGACCTTTTAGTGCGGAAATCCGCGTTAATGGTGAATCTATTAGCGTCAAAACTGTGCAAATCGCAGTGGGTAATGGTAGATACTATGGTGGTGGAATGGCAGTTGTTCATGATGCCACAATTGATGACCAAAGGCTAGATTTATACAGTGTTGAAATTCGCCATTGGTGGCAAATTATTCCACTTTTACCAGCAATGCGAAATGGCAGACACATTCATTGGCAAGAAGTTCGGGCATTACAGGGGCAAGAGATAGAAGTACGCACACGCAAACCCCGTCCAATTAATACAGATGGGGAGATTACAACCTATACACCTGCCCATTTTCGAGTAATTCCCCAAGCTTTGACAGTGTTAGTACCAAAGGGGAAATGAAAGCAGATGATAAATATAAAATTTAACATTTTTCCTCCCCTTAAGGTTATTAAGGTTAGGGTTAGGTTACAGAGACTATTGTGTATGCAATAGTCTCCGAACCTTAGAGAAAATCTTACAGCTTTTGCAATATTTCCTGTGTCAATTGTACAAAAGCCTTAGAACCAGCAGATTGAGGATTATTTAAAACCACAGGCAGAAAACTATCAACAGCTTTGGCAACATTCATATCCACAGGAATTTGGCTACTAAAAATTTTATCATTCCCAAAATCTTGATAAACACGATTCATTACCTGTTTATAATATCTGCCACTAAGCAAATTATTACTAAACATAGTAAAAACAATTCCTAACATTTTTATGTCTATCTTTGCTTCTTGTTGGTGACTATCTTTTAACTGTCCAATTCGTCTTTCTAGCAACTGGATACCAACTACAGAAAGTGGTTCGGGCTTTGCCGGAAGTAGATAATAATTACTAGTTGCCAATGCACTCCGAGTCAATAAATTATAACCAGGAGCGCAATCTAAGATAATAAAATCGTAATCATTACGAATCGGCTCTAAAATTTTACCCAACAAAACCCGTTCAAAACGATTCCAAATAGTTTCAAAGTCTTTTTCTCCTAATTGAAGCGCTTGTTGATGCAAAAGTTCTGACACCACAAATTCATCATACAAATCAATATCTCCCGGTACTAAATCCAAACCTTGGACATTACAAACTTGTGTTTGAACAATATCCTGAATTTTGTATGTTGGTGCATCCTCTGGGGTAATAATTTGGTCGATTAAATAGCGAAAAGTCTTACGCTGTTTACGATGATTTGCAAACTCTACAGGTGACATTAAACTCAACGTCGCACTAATTTGCGTATCTAAATCGAGTACAAGTACACGCTTACCATGATTTTTTGCCAAGCATGTAGCAATGTTCACAGTGAGAGTTGTTTTGCCCACACCACCTTTCATATTTGCCGTTGCAATTACATGTCCCATTCATTCAATCCTTGGAAAACATTTCCCATTTACGTAGCGTACAAATCTAGTTATCGGTAGGAATTTTTTACTTAATTTAATATTTACCACAACTCAAATTCATTTTTCGGCAGTCAGATTATATCAATGAAAAGTATATTTTTAGCAAATCAAAGATATCGCTTCATAAGTAAAATTAATGATTTAAATATTACTTTTGACACTAGTACAGAACGGCGGAAATAAAGCTACCATACCCTGCGGGAAGCCGCTCCGCGTCTATAAAATGGCTGAAAAGCTTATAAAATCATCTTTCTTTTGCCTTTTATCTTTTTACTTTTGCCTTGAGGTACTAGTATATGTAGCTCATCAGTAATTCTAAAGATTTCATCACAAAAGCTGCGAAAAAAGCATTAAGTAACTCTAAGTTGGATCGATTGTCAAACTTCAACCATCATTTTAATGTTTATTTGAGAAACCCAGGTTCCTAGATATCCAACCTCACCGTTACGTCACCATGTACAAACAAATTATCAAACAAATTATCAAATCAATCATCTTTTTCATCAAGGTGTTCGGAAACAGCTTGATAAAGATGCAACACATGACTATCGTGGAAGCTGTAAAATACATTACGACCTTGCTTTCGGTAACTAACTAAGCGCATAGTTCGCAGATTTCTCAGTTGATGCGATACAGCAGATTCACTCATATCGAGCAAATTTGCTAAATCACCAACACAAAGCTCTCGTTCGGCAAGCAAAGATAGCATTCGCAAACGATTTGCATCTCCCAAAAAACTGAAAAACTCAGCCATCCGTTGCGCTTTCTCACTACTTAAAATTGTGACGACAAGGGATTGCACATCATCTCTTTCAGAAAGAGGTTGTTTGCCATACTCAACAACTTCCACTTTGGAAATAGAATTATTTAAATTTAAGTCAACAGCAAGATTATTTTTAGATAACATATTCTGAAAAATACTTTTATAAATAAAAATTACAACAAGAGTTATACTCCAAAAGCTTACAGTAATAATAGTGTAAATAATCACACATGAATTTATTTAATTACAACTCAGCCAATTGGTTTTTAATAACAACAGTGGAAAACTTAGTTGACTTACTCCAATTTCCCTTTATGCAGCGTGCCATTGCTGGTGCAATCCTGATGGGGATTATCGGAGGATTGTTAGGTAGCTTCGTCACCTTACGACAATTATCATTCTTTAGCCACGCAGTCGGACATGCAGCTTTAGTCGGTGTCGCGTTAGGTATAATGCTACAAATTAACCCCACATGGATGCTAATACCTTTTACCTTAGTGTTCGGCTTAGTCGTTATTTATTTTGTAGACAAAACCGAACTAGCTAGCGATAGTATTCTCAGTATTGCCCTATCAGGAGCATTAGCAATTGGTCTGATATTGAGCGCTACCATTCAAGGATATCGCGGTAATCTCATGAACGTACTATTTGGTGATATTCTGGCAATCGACACCACAGATTTGATATTAACCCTACTTTTATTGCTAGGAAGCAGCATATTCCTATTATCCAACCTGCGATCGCAAATTTTGCTAACTCTCAATCCAGCCGTTGCCAAAGTCCAAGGAGTTCCCGTCCAACTATATCGCTACAGTTTCATCATTCTATTGTCCCTTGCAGTTGCGATCGCAATTAAATCCGTAGGAGTACTACTAGTGAATGCCTTCCTAGTTATCCCAGCATCCACCGCCAAAATCATGACACATCACTTCAGCCGCTTTCTCATCATATCCATCCTAATCGGCTCAACTACGAGTCTCACGGGCATCCTAGCATCAGCGCTATTTAAACTAGCCTCCGGTCCAAGTATCGTCCTAGTCCAATTTGTGACCTTCCTAATTGTATTCTGCTGGGTGAAACTAGCAGCCAGATAGGCACAACAAAATATTTTTCTAAAACATATTGCATAATCATTAAATCTTTGCTACATTTATTAATCGTTGGCTAAAACAAATAACCCCGCCGGGATAGCTCAGTTGGTAGAGCAGAGGACTGAAAATCCTCGTGTCACGAGTTCAAGTCTCGTTCCTGGCATTCACTCTAGACATCACTTGGCGTAAAGATGGAGTAAATCAAATAGGTCTCTGACTAAACTCTGACTATATTACTCATTTTTTAGCGGATATTCATTAGATAACCTGATTACTAAACCATCCGTTAACAGTAAACCGAGAATGAATAAACTGTTGACTAGGAACGCGAACTGGTAATACTTCATGCCATAACTTACTATCAAAAAGTATGAGGCTATTATTCTTAGGCTCCACCTCCACAAAGCATCCATCCTCAGGCGATCGCAAGTGCAAAAGTAGTTTCCCTCCTGAAAACATTTTTGGTGTTGCAGAAAAATAATATACAAAACTAAGAAAATGCTTTGTTAGTTCTGTCTTGTCGGGGTGAGGTGCAAGAAAACTTCCATCCCCGCTAGCGGTAAGCTGCATATCCATAGTTAAACCACCGATGTTTGCAATTGGTAGATTTAAGCGCGGTAGTGCCATTGGTAGCGTGCTAGTAATTCTATTTTGAATAATTGAGTCTTTATAGTTGTAGTAAACCAGTGATTTTCTACTTCCTTCGCTAGGTGGTATCATTTCCGCTTTTGCAAATTTAGCTTCATTTTTGTTGCAAAAGGAAATCAACCGAGTTACACTTTCTTGTTTTAAAAAATTCTCAATTCTCAAGTAATTGATAAATTCACTCATTAAATTTGCAGTCACAGTGGTTATACTGTTACAGAAAGTTCATCGTATAAGATAGCACATGACGGATTTTGCAAAAGCAGATTTACCAGAATCAGTAGATACCTTGGAAAAATTAGTAGTATGGGCTGGTTCTGCACTTCACGCGATCAACAAGACTGTGACAGCAGTTGAAGGAGTTGGTTCCCCAGTTCGAGCGGCTCAGTTTGGAGTTTATAGCGTAGATTCGACAAACGTTAACCGGGTGATTTTACGACAGAGTTTAGAGGTTGGGGAGACTTATGCAATTGATAAAAAACCTATTTGGGAAAATGTAAACATTTTATCCTTGGACGCTATACCCTCGCAGTTTTTGCCTGCACCTTAAACTTTAAATGTCTATACTCTCACCTCCTGTAACCCTTCCTCCTGCGCCTGCAAAGATACCCTACGGTGTACACACAAGTCGAGGTAAACTATCAAGAGCAAGGATTTGAGGAAGCAGGCTACCGTGGAAAACCCAATTAGAATTCACGCTCATGTGGTAGAGGGTAGAGCATTTGGAGACCCTCGATTGGCAAAAAGGGGGCGAAATTGTACGATGCAATGGGAAAACATAACTCAGTTAGTATTCGTCAAATAAGCAGAAATAGAGCCGAACAAGTTGGGTACTATCGCTTTTTGGAGAATGAAAATGTGACAGTAGGGGAATTAGTAAAAAGCTTGTCAGACCAGTGCTTACAACAGGTAGAAGCAAAACATATACTGGTAATCAGCGATAGTAGTGAAATAAATTTACAATCCCATGTAGGTAGATTAAAAGCAGAGGGGATAGGTGTAGTTGGGAATAATACAGATGTGGGATTTTATATCCATCCATCGCTGGTTTTAGATTCAGAGAATGGATTTCCGTTGGGGCTAAGTACGGTACAACTGTGGACACGAGAAATAAATCATGCATCAAAGCACGAACGAAATTACCAGCTATTGCCGATAGAAAAGAAAGAATCGTATAAATGGTTACGTTCAGCTTTGGAGAGTCAACAATGTTTAAGTATGGGTTATGCAAAAATGATGACTCATATCGGAGATAGAGAAAGCGATATATTTGAGGAATTTGCGACCGTCGCCAATCAATATAATCATCTCCTGGTGAGGTCTCGGCAAGACCGTCGATTATTAGGACAGTCCGACTCTTTGTATAATTACTTAAATCAACAGCCTTGTGAAGGTACTTATACTGTTGATGTACCTGCTGAACCACGTATTGGTCGAATCGCAAGGGAAGCATTGTTAATAGTTCGCCGTGCAGTGGTGAAAATCCAACGTCCAGATAAATTGAGTGCCCGTGATTATCCTGCAAGTGTGACAATGTATGCAGTTGAAGCACTTGAAATCAATCCACCTCTGGGACAAGAACCGATTCATTGGCGATTACTAACAACCCATCCTGTGGTTTGTTTAGAACAGGCGCTACAAGTCATTAGATGGTACACATGGCGTTGGCGGATTGAACAACTGTTTGCCACCCTCAAAACTGCTGGATTAAATATTGAAGCTACACAATTAGAATCAGTTGCTGCCATTCAACGACTAACCGTATTCGCATTATCACTTGCCGTGAGAATTCTGCAATTGATTATTGGGCGAGACAATCCTGAATTGCCTGCAAAACTTGCTTTTTGCGAGCAACAACAACAATGCTTGTCTAATATCGCACTAACTTTAGAGGGCAAAACCCAAAAACAAAAAAATCCTTATCCTCCTAATTCTTTGCCTTGGGCAACTTGGATTATCGCTCGACTTGGTGGTTGGTCTGGTTACAGTTCCCA
>JAAUPE010000123.1 GCA_012034595.1 Calothrix sp. CSU_2_0
TTAGGATTTAAGTTTTAGGTTCTAAATCTATAGTTCTAAATTCAGAGTCTAATCCTAGAATTTAATCATATCCGGCTATATGCGATCGCTTTTAATTTACTTAACAAAACTATAAGAAAATACAAAATCAAGCGGCTATCTTGTACAGACGACCCGGTGGGTCGTCTCCATCTGCTCCTTTTATAGACGACTCATGGATCGTCTTTACCCCAAAACAAATATAGACGACTCATCGGGTCGTCTTTACCCCCAAAACAAATATAGACGACCCATCGGGTCGTCTCTACCCCCAAAACAAATGGCGACTTGGCAATGTATAAAAAATTGCGGTGCTTGCTGCAATCTCAATCCCGAAGAACGTCCAGACTTGGACTTATACCTAAATCCAGAGGAATTAGAAGAATATTTGAGTATGGTTGGTGAAGGTGGATGGTGTATTAACTTAGACCAAGAAACGCGGGAATGTCGGATTTATGAAAAACGTCCGCGTTTTTGTCGGGTACAATCTGACATATTTGAGGAGATGTACGGAATTGAACCCGAAGAACTCAACGACTTTGCGATCGATTGTTGTCGTCAGCAAATCGAAGGTGTTTATGGCGATCGCAGTTTGGAAATGTTGCGGTTTGATCAAGCTGTGGGGATTTAGGTTTTGAAAAAAGTTTGACCCATCACTTCTTTTACGTAGTTGGTAGAAGTGCGATCGCATGAACCGAGAGTATGAATATTTGGGGTGCGATCGCGCATTTGAGATAGTTGGTAAATTATTTTGGATTAATTTCCTGACTAGCATTATCACTAACCAAGTTGGCAAAATTACCATTATTAGAATAACGCAGGTCATTGTTATAATAATTATTAATAATAGGTTTAGAAGAATAAGATGAATGTTGTTTATTTCGTCTCAAATCGCGAAAGCCGAATGTAATCAATACCTTATTCCAAATATTATCATTCTTATTTATAAAATCTAAATATTTATCAATTTGTATAGCTTCTTGAGACATTTTTTGTTGCTTAAAAAGCTCTTTAGCTCTTTCTAATTCCTTGATAGCTTCTTTCCTTTTTCCCTGATTGTAGAGAATATCTCCCCGTCCAGCATGGGCAGCCGGAGTTTCTTCATATAAATCAATTGCAGTTGAGAAAAGCATATAAGCTGCATCCGAATTATCACTGCTTAACTGTTCGTAACCCACGCTATTATAAGCTAGTGCTATACATCTGTTATCAAGCTTAAAATGTTGATTTAATAATTGCAATTCTGTCTTGCCTTGTTCATTAATAATTCCATCTCGTCGAAGGAATTTTTTTAGCACTTGTTTATATTCCCCTATCTTCTCCGAATTTGTTTTATTTGACTCTGGCATTTCACACCTCAACTAGTATAATTTCTCTTCTGCTAAGATAAATACATTGAAATAGTGTATTTAAAAAACATAATTTAACGTGAGTTTGATGAACTTTAAATTATGTCCATTATGGATATGGACTTGAACTTCAACTAATGATTAACAATTTAAAAAGTTAAATGTCCAACCGTTTTTAGTATACAAGTAATTTCCTTTCAATTATATATCTCCGGAAATGAGGTATTAACCCTTGCTGTATAAAACTTTTATGTTCTTTTTAGGAGATGTCTATTGTCTATTAGGTATTGCTTGTACAGGTTTCTGATTTGTAATAGCTGTGCCCATAGCTACCCCAACAATTAGACTTACGCTGGAATATTTTAGTTTAATACCAACTTTCTCTGCGTCATCAATAATTTTGTTAGTAATTTTTTCTTGGGTATCTGTGCCAAAATTTTCTGGTAATCCTCCATAAAGGTTTATTTCCTGTTGGACATATTGATTTGCCTTCTGTTCTACCCATTCTCGACTTACTACTGGACGTGCTGCATCATCTGCATCATCTGCATTGTTTCTTATACCTCGTGCTGCATCATCTGAATTGTTTCTTATACCTCGTGCTGCATCATCTGCATTGTTTCCTACACCTCGCGCTGCATCATCTGCATATTTACCTCCTACACGTGCTACATCATCTAATGCCGCACAGGCAGATAATGATGAAACATTGAGTAAAAAAATAAAGATTAAAGTAGTAGGGGACTTCAATTTATTTGTCATAAATAGACTCGCTTTTTTAAAGTTTGAATATGAATTTATTTTGCTTTTTTGACAGTCAATGTGGTTTGAGTCTCAAAAATTTCAAGGCAGGTTATTCTACTTTCTGCCATTCCTTAACAATTGCCATTCCTACATTTACATAAGGATTTTTAAGAAACTCTTCTAAAGCTTTTTCCCCCCCCGCTTCTAAAGCTCTGACAATCTTATTTCTCTTCTCTGGAGCAATTGCTGTATTTACAAAAGTCTGTTTTTCAGCTTGGGTTGCCGTAGGGTTATTTTCTTCCAGTATCTTTAACAGGTTTTGAATCTCTTCTGCTGCCTGAGCAAGAGTTTGCTTTTCCTCTGACTGATAAATATATTGCTTGGCTTGCTGACGAGCATTATCCTTAACTACGTTAGCAAAGTTACCGATATTAGAATTACCCATGTCATTATTAAAAGTGTCTGGCATTAGAATTTTCCTCGTGAGTTTTAGGTAAGTATTGATATTCAATAACAGTTTATGTCAGAAGACTTTAGAAATAATTTTGTTTTTAAAAAATGATTTTATATTGCAAATCAGGATGATTAGAGAAAACTGTAATAAGCATGAATGTACAAATAAACTACTGATTATTTATCCGAATTGTTTGTTGTACTGACATTCTTGCTATTTCCCGTAAAGCTTGAGCGATCGCATCTGCTTGTACAGACATACCAATGCTTAATAATGCGAGAATCACAATCAGTAAACATGAAAATTTAAGTTGGAATTTTTCAGAATTTGAAAATTTAAGTTGGAGTTCTTCAGGATTTTTATGTCTTTTGATAGATGATTTTAATTCTGCGATTAGTCCTTTTTCTATACTAGGACTCCAATTATCTTTAATCTCACACTTCAAGCTTGATATATTATCTCCATGTAAGTATTTAGAATAATGATGTTGAGGATTGTAGTTTTCTCTTTCCGACATTTTAATTTGCTTATTAATGATTTTGTTTTTCTCTGAAAATCAGTATCAATTGTTAATTATCAGGATTTGTATGGCACAAATTCAAATATTCGATTTACTGATTATGATGTCTTTGTTTCCAATGTTTTCCTTTTTATAAATAAGTAAATACAGATAACAGTAATCAGCAGTTCTAAAGGAGTTAAATAACTCCAATGCAGGGACATTTTATCTAAAATATGCCAGGGGAGAACAAATATAATAAGGTAAGTTAGTTGATGAATCCTTAGCCAGTTCTTCTTTAATGCTTTCACACTCCAATCATTTGATGTTACTGCAAGTAAGGTCATAATAAAAAACATCAAAATACCTTGAAAGTAGTGAATATATGTAGCAGGAGTTAGTAAATTAATGCTCTTTTGAATCACCATTAGTAAAGCATGGTTTGATGCTAGTACATAAGATGTAATACCGATATGTCGCCGTTTTTTGAGTAGCCAAATTAAAATTTTGTTGCTGCGTTGATTAGGAAAAGTACTTCTAAATATACTTGGTAATACAGTTGCCATATAAATGAGTAATGCCAAGCAACCAAGAAAGTTAGCTAAAGGTGCAGGTCTTAAATATAAAGCCAAAAGTACAAATGCGATATAACTGGCTAAACAGAGAGTTAGAAAGATGAGGGATTGTTTGCTTTTAATCATATTTGCACGCATAAATAATCAAAAAACTTCATATACTTACTCAAATTTTGTATTCAAAGTAATATTCTCCAAAGTTGTGTTGCTGAATGCTGTCAAAAAACTTGCGATCGCGAGCATAATTCTGCATTCAATACTGAACTGGAATCCTGCCAAGTATTACGTAGGAGATGCAAGCTATATGTTTAACATTTTGCATTGAGTATTCCCATCAAAACACTCGACTAAAGTTAGGTTGTAAGCTGATAAAGTATTACAAGTTGTAAATTTTCTACTTAGACAATTTTTTCAGGTCTAAAACTAAATAGAATTAGTTTCTAATACAAGTATTATTAAATTACGCTTCTATCAAAAGATATATTTTTGGGTTTGAGACTATCAGTATGTTAATAAGGATTGTCACTAAAAGTCGTAAAGGTCTAATCGTCGTTCCTCCTAATTGAATACCAATAAATAAATTCTCCCAAATTGTGGGGTTGGGGTAATCCCGCCTCTATGAATGATACGATTGGTAAGTGTATTGATATTATTGCCAAATAATATACTTGTCCTCAAAATAAGTATGGTTTTATTTTTAACCACGTTAATTCAAGGACTCGCTCGTTATTCTGCTAAACTTTCCTTGCAAACGGTTCTGGTAGTTCCCTTTGTGCTGCAAATCTTCACCGCAGTGGGTTTGACTGGTTATCTTTCATTTAGAAATGGGCAAGAAGCAGTAAATAATATTGCAGCACAACTATTGAGTGAAATTAGCTTGCGTGTTGAGCAAAATCTACAAACTTTCCTTGAAACTCCCCATTTGATTAATCAAAGTAATGCAGATGATATTAATTTAGGTGCATTAGATGTAGAAAATTTTGCAGCATTAGAAAAACATTTTTTTAATCAATCAAAGATATTTAAAAAAGTCAGTTTGATTGGATTTGCAAATAATAATCAAGAGTTTATTTCAACTGAAAAACTTGACGATGGTTCTTTGACAATCAGGACTTCTGGTAAATCTACTAACTACAATTTGCGTACTTATACTACTAATAATCAGGGTAAACGTATTACAATCAAAGACTTTGGTAAACCATACGATACCCGAAGACGTAATTGGTATAATAAGCCAATACAAACAAAAGCACCAGTTTGGAGTGAAGTTTATCCTCATAATTCTGGTATTGCGTTGTATATTGCTGCCAGTCAACCTGTTTACAATCAAGAAGGTAATTTGAAGGGGGTATTATTATCAAATCTGAATCTTCAAAAAATTGGTGATTTTTTAGAGCAATTAAAAATTGGTAAAACAGGGATAAGTTTTATTATCGAACGTCCATCAGGAACATTGGTGGCAACTTCAACAAATGAAAAGCCTTTTCGTGTAAATTCTGCGGTGGCTAAATTACCAGAAAATAAAATTCAATCGTTCTTAGCGACAAGTAGCAATGATTTGAAAACGCAAGCAACTGCTAAATATTTAGAAACACAGTTGGGTAATTTAGGTTCAATAAAAAGTCAGCAGCAATTAGAATTTAAAGTTAAAGGAAAGCGGCAATTTATTCAGGTATTACCTTTTCAAGATAATAAAGGAATTGACTGGTTAATTGTGGTAGTGGTTCCTGAAAATGATTTCATGGAAAAAATCAATGCAAATACTCGTACTAGCATTATCCTCTGTGTTATTGCTTTGATGGTAGCTACAGGTTTTGGTATTGTAGTTGTACGGTGGATAACCGAACCAGTTATTGCTTTAAAAAAATCAGCTACTGCACTTGCCAAAGGTGAGTGGGAAAAGACTTTAGAAATTAATCGTAGCGATGAGTTGGGAGAACTTGCTAAGTCATTTAATAGTATGGCAAATCAAGTTCAAACAACATTAAAAGCTTTATCGGAAAATGAAAGTCGTCTCCAGCAATTTTTAGAAGCTGTACCTGTTGGTATTTCCATACATGACACAACCGGACAAATTTATTATGCGAATCGAACTGCAAAACAGTTTTTGGGAATTGGGGTATTACCAAAAGCGAAAAGTGAGGAATTAACAGCAGTTTATCAAATTTATCAAGCTGATGAAAATCAGTTATATCCCACTCTGCAATTACCAATTGTACGTTCTTTAGCTGGTGAAACTATTGAAGTTGATGATATTGAACTACACCAAGCAAATAAAATTATTCCGATCAAAGTTTTTAGTACACCAATTTTTGATGAGAATGGGAAGATAGTGTATGCGATCGCAGCTTTTATTGATATTACTGAACGCAAACAAGCAGAAGCTATTTTAGCTAATTACAATCAGATTTTACAACGACAGGTGACTGAACGAACTCTGGATTTAGAACGGGAAATTTCAGAACGCAAGCAAGTAGAAGAAACATTAAGGGAACAAAAAGAAATCCTACAAACAATCTTCGATCGCATCCCTGTCATGATTTGTTTTTCCAATCATAAAAATGAGATTCAATTCGTGAACCCAGAGTATGAACGTGTCATGGGTTGGAAGAATGAAGAATTGAAAAACGTAAACATCGAATACTTATTAGCTGAATGCTTATGTAGTTCCAAAGAACGTGCATTAGCTCAAGAGCATATGCTAGCTGAAGAAGAAAAATGGCTGGATTTAAACATCAAAATTCGAGACGGTAGCTATCTCGATACTTCTTGGATCAAGATTCAACTCACGAATGGGGCAATTATCGGGATTGGACAGGACATCACGAATCGCAAATTAGCAGAAAATTTATCTATTTTAGAAGAACGCAACCGTATGGCACGGGAAATACATGACACCTTAATGCAAACATTTACTGGTATTTCGATACATTTAGGGGGTGCTTTACAAGTCATTTCCGTAGATGGAAAAGCTGCACAGGAACATATTACCCTAGCGCGAGAGTTATCCCGCACTGGACTTGCCGAAGCCCGTGCAAGTGTCCAAGGATTGCGATCGCAAAGTGACTCTGAAAGAGTATCGCCTTTTTTAGCAAATAACAATTTGTGTAATGCATTTAACCAGATTGTCACGCAGTCATCTACATTTACTGATAGTCATATTAATTATCAAGTTCAGGGTATACCTTATTTATTACCCTTGGAAGTAGAGAATCAATTATTACGAATTGGACAAGAAGCACTCAGTAATGCAGTAAAGCACGCTAAAGCTAATGTTATTCAGATTGAACTTGCATATGAAAAAACCCAATGTGTTTTGTGGGTTAAAGACAACGGACAAGGATTTGCAATCGATTGTATGAATTTTGGTAATAGCTTTGGGATTTTGGGAATGAGAGAACGCAGTACCCGCATTGGTGCAGAATTAACTATCAATAGTAAACCGGGACAAGGAACAAATGTCATGGTTTCCTACAAACGTTGCATAATTTAGTACTAATTGACCCAATAAATATTTAAGCAGTAATTGTTATACAAACTATTGCTGAACAAAAATAGTGGGAAAGTTGAATTATGAATAAGTCAATTCTGATTCGTATTCTGGTAGCTGATGACCATCCTGTGGTCAGAAAGGGTTTAGCAGCAATTATCGATCGCGAACTGGATATGACTATTGTTGGGCAAGCTGGTGATGGGTATGAAGCAATAGAAATTTTTCGTGAAAAGCAACCTGATGTGGTGTTGATGGATTTACGAATGCCAAAACTTTCTGGTGTCGCAGCAATTAAAATCATCTGCGGTGAGTCTGAAAATGCTGGTATTATTGTTCTTACCACTTACGACAACGACGAAAATATTTATCGAGGAATAAAAGCCGGAGCAAAAGGTTGTTTATTCAAGGATACCGAACCCGATCAACTTCTTGAAGCTATCCGTACCGTTGCTTACGGAAAACAATATATTTCACCCGTCGTAGCTGGCAAACTCAAAGAAAGGAAAAATCAACCGCAATTGAGCGATCGCGAATTAGAAACACTTCAACTGATCGCGAAAGGTAAAAGTAATCAAGAAATCGCCACGATACTACATATTACTGAAGGGACTGTCAAATTTCATGTGAATAATATTTTAGCCAAATTGCAAGTTCGCGATCGCACTCAAGCTGTGTTAACAGTAATGAATCGAGGAATACTTGATTTTAGATAAATATTCTGATACAGATATGAGTCTATAGTTCTTTACTAGGTAAGGATTGCTATACCAGCTATAAAAACTGTCACATCTTACTGGTCATGAATATCACTTGTGTTTAACAATTAGTGAAGCATAAGACACATAGCTTAACAATGCTGTACAATGTAATTAAAAGTACAAAATTGTGATGAAGATAGCCGTATAACTAGCTAGTAGAATTGTTTTGCTTTCATCAATCAAAGTTCGGCGTATAGATTTTACAAGTATTTCCGGAATCAGGGTGCTTTGTCAGAAAAAAGAAACAAGAGTGACTAAGTAACCAACTCATGACCCACCACATGATCGGTAAAGTACTGCAAGGACGTTACCAAATCGTCCAAAGCCTCGGTGCAGGGGTATTTGGACAAACATATATAGCTGTAGATGTTTACCACCCCGAAAACCCTAAGTGTGTCATCAAGCAGTTGAAAGCGACTAATTCCCACCCAAGCCATTTGGATACATTGAGGTTGCGGTTTTTAACCGAGACACAAACCTTAAAACAGTTGGGACACCACAATCAGATTCCTGAATTGATTGCTTGTTTTGAAGAACACGAACGTTTTTATTTAGTGCAGGAATTCATTGAAGGACATGCACTCAGCGCTGAACTGCCTTTGAATCGTAGTTTCGGCTATTTTTGGGGTGAAAGCGAAGTCGTTCGATTTTTGATCGATGTTTTGGAGATTCTCGATTTTATACACTCGCAGGGTGTGATTCACTGCGATATTAAACCTGAGAATTTAATTCGACGGGTAAGTGACGGAAAATTAGTTTTAATTGACTTTGGTTCAATTCAACCCGTTGATTTTGGTTCGGATTCGGTATTACCAATTTATCGAATTCCGGTAACTTCGTTGGGATATATTCCACCGGAGCAATTTATCGGTCAAACCAAACCTAACAGTGATATATATGCGTTGGGAATGATCGCGATTCAAGCTTTAACGGGGTTGACTCCGTTACAGTTGAAAGTCGATCCCAAAAGTAATGAAATTACTTGGCTTTTACCTCAATTACAGATTAGTGATTATTTGGCTGCTGCGATTAGTCAAATGATTCGTTACGATCACCAACTGCGACTTCAGTCGGTGTCAGATGTGTTACATGTGTTACGACAAATGCCAATTGAGGAACGTCCTCATACTGTAGAAGCTGAATATACGGTTATTGAAAAAACAAATAATTGGTATGCACCAGTTAATAATAGTTTGGATTTGGAAAAATCTAAGCCTTCACCGTTACTTACAGGGGTAAGGGTAGGATTACTGGCAAATTCAGTAGTAATGGGATTTGGAGTCTATTCATTACTCAGTAGTTCTCCTGCGTATTCGGAAACTGAGACTCTATATAAAGCGACTGAAGAATATCAATCTGGGGATTTGGATGGTGCGATCGCGCTGGCAAAATCTATTCCTTCCCACAGTAATGTTTATCCTGAAGCTCAAGCAACCATTCAAGAATGGCAGCAACAATGGCGAGTCGCAGCAGAAAAGTATAATCATGCTGAAAGAGCCATGTATGATGGACGTTGGTCTGAGGTTTTGCAATCTGCACCTCAAGTACCAGATATTCTCTATTGGCAAGCTAAAACCGATCGGTTAGTTGCACAAGCAAAAGGCAAAATTGAAGTTCAAGGAAAAGGTTTATTGGCTAAAGCTTATGAAAAAGCTGCTGCCAAAGATTTTAATACCGCATTAAGTTATCTCAATCAAGTACCCAGACAACCTGAAACTAATGGAGTTGTCGAACAAAAAATTGCCGAGTATACGGAAAAAAATCAAATTCGCGCAGCATATTTGTTACAGGAAGCTTATAACAAAGCAAGCGATCGCGATTTTGCAACTGCGGTAAAGTTCCTCGAACAAATCCCTCAAGATGCTTATGTATACACAACTGCACAAGCAAAGTTAGTTGAATATAATCAAAAGCAGCGCATAGCTAGCGAAGGACAGAAAATCGCAACATCGAAAACATCGACTATTTTGAATAGTAGTCTTAAAACTCCACCATTGGTAATACCAAATACTATGAAAGACTCATTTATTCGTGGTGAGTCTTCTACTCGACTCCAAGATTTTCAACCTGGTGATTTAATGCAGGAAGTCAATATTCGGTAATTGGGCATTGATAGTAGGTCATGGGTTTCCATAAGTATGATGTTATCATGTCTGGCTGGTTACTTCTCTTCCAAAGAATAGCGATAGTATTTGATTTATCAAAATTATGAGGTGGCTTAGATTCCCGACTTTTGAAGTTGGGAATCTGATTGTAAGCACAAACTATGAAAAAATAATTTAGGATTATTACATTAACTATTAATTGTACAGACGACCCGCTCATATTAATTGTACAGACGACCCGGCGGGTCGTCTCTACTTTATATCTTTTGGTATGGCTAACTGTGCTTTAATTTGGTTACGGGCATTAATCGCTTGTTGATAATCTGGTTTAATTTTGATCGCTTTTTCATAAGATGTTATGGCATCTTGAAATCGCTGTAAATTTAAGAATGCATTGCCGCGACTGTACCAAGTTTCGTAATGGTCTGGTTTATATCGAACTGCACGATTATAGGAGGAAATTGCATCAGCATATCGCTTTAAGTTATAGAGGGAATTACCGCGACTATACCATGCTTGGTAAGCATTACGCTTGATTCCAGTGGCTTTATCAAAAGAGTCGATTGCTTCTTCATAACGTTGTAGTTGATGTAGCGACCAACCACGACTGTACCATGCTTGATAGGTGTTTGGATAATATTTGACTACTTCATTGAATGAATCAATTGCTTCTGGATATCGACCCATTTTTAGCAATACATTTCCCCGTGATAACCAAGCTGAAACAAAATCTGGTTTAATTTGCACTGCTTTATCATAGGCATTATATGCATCTTGATAGCGCTGTAAATTCACTAATGCATTACCTTTCTCGTACCAAGCATTATCATAACTGGGTTGATATTCGATGGCGCGATCGTAAGATTTTATAGCATCGTCATAGCGCTTTAAAAGATGCAATAATTTACCTTTATTGTACCAAGGTAGGGTATATTCTGACTTTAATTCTACCGCCTTATCATAAGATTTTATAGCGTCATCATAGCGCTTTATTTGGCTAAATACTTCGCCTTTTGCATTCCATATTTCGGCATCCTTTTCCTGTATTTCCAAAGCTTTATCATAGGAGTTAATTGCTTCATTATATCGTTGTAATTTAGCTAATGTGAATCCCCTGCCGCGCCAAGCTTCAAAAAATATAGGTTGTAATTGAATTGATTTGTCATATGCAATTAGAGCCTCTTGATATTTTTTTAATTCATAAAAAGCTTTCCCTTTTCCATTCCAAGCATCAGCATAATCACTTCTAATTTTAACTGCTTGTTCGTATGTATTTAAAGCTTCTTGATAGCGTTGTAAATCGTATAATGTATTTGCTTGTTTGTAGAGTTCTGCGGAATTAGTAGATTTGATTGTATCTAAAACAAAAAAAACAGCAGTTGTAATTACACCAATTAAAGCAATCCCGGTCAATGATTTGATTGCGATCGCTCTTTTATTGATAGGTTTAGCTGGTGCTTTAAATTGAAAATTTCCTGGTCCTAAAGGAGATGCAGGTGCTAATGCAATGGTTACTGAAGAAGAACTATTACTTAAGTTTAAATCTTTGATTGCTTGTAATGTTTCCCTTGCAGAAGGAAAGCGATCGCGAAAGTCATATTGCACCATTCTATCGATAATTTTTGCAAATTCTGGGGTGACATTTGCTTGCTGCCAAGTAATTTCATTGGTATCAATATCGCGTTCAAATTGTTCTGGAGATAAACCCGTCAGTGCTTGAATAGCAATTATCCCAACTGCATAAATATCACTACTTAACTTAGGGTTTCCCATCGCTTGTTCGCTAGGAATATAACCTGGAGTACCGATAGCAACTGTAAATTTTTGGCTTTGGGAATTGATAATATTTGTTGTAATTTGTTTAACCGCACCAAAATCAATTAAAACTAATTTATTATCTAATTTGCGTCTGAGAATATTCCGAGGGTTGATATCACGATGAATAACTTGTTTTTGATGAACAAATTCTAAAATTTCTAAAATTTCTTCTAAAAGTAAAACGACTTCTGCTTGACTAAATACTTTTCCTGGTATTAACTCATTACTAAGGTCATTACCTTCAATAAATTCCTGCACCAAGTAAAATTCTTGATTTTCCTCAAAGTAAGCTAAAAGTTGGGGAATTCGGGATGTAGAGGAAGTTAAACTTTGGTTATCGCAATTTCCTAACTGGTATAATACTTGAGCTTCTGTATTAAATAATCTCCTAGCTGTTTGCAAGGTTTCTGGATCATTCGACTGTGGTTTAAGTTTCTTGACAACACATTGTGGTGTACCCGGAAGTTGAGTATCACAAGCAATATAAGTTTCACCAAATCCTCCTCCACCAAGGTTACTAATGATTTGGTAACGTCCAACCAGTGTGTTTCCCAACATTTGGTTATAGTGTGTGTGATACATCTAATTTTAGTATTAACATTTTAATTTTGACACAGGTTAAGGAGAAAGGCGAAATAGAGAAATTAGTCATGCTAAATTATTAACCATTAATAATTAAGATGTCAAAAATATAAAATTCCAAATATTTTCAATAAAAGACATTCCGATGGAACGTTTCTAAAAAAATCATAAATCCAAAACCTAACATCAAAAATTAATATGATTCCTGTTACCGACAATGTTTTTTTGTTCGCGCAGAAAAAGCCTAATATCACATATAGTTTGATTGGTATAAGTATTGGTTTATTTCTATGGGAACTGAAGTTAGAATTGGGAAATGAACTTGGATATGCCATTAATAACTTAGGGTTAATACCCGCACAGATTACTAATGCGATCGCAGCAGCAATGTCAGGAAATTCTGCGGCATGGGTTGCTGTATTAATGTCTTTGACGGGAATTTTCACAGGAATGTTTCTACATAGCAGCTTTGCTCAAATCTTGGGAAATCTACTGTTTTTATGGGTTTTTGGAAATACGCTCGAAAAAATTATTGGTCATCGGGATTTTTTATTACTTTACCTAACTGGGGGAATATTAACAGGTTTTTTCCAAGTTTTAGTCCAAGTTTTAGTCGAACCAAATTTGACTGTACCCTTAATTGGTGCAAATGGTGCGATCGCATCTATTTTAGGAGCATACATTTTCAAGTTTCCTAAAGTCAAAATAGATTCAGTATTACCATTAGTTATCATCTTTATTCCTGTACAAATACCTGCTTTTTATTATTTATTTTGGTGGTTCATACAACAATTTTTTTACGGCATTGGTAGCTTAAATATTCCTCCATCTGGTGCAAATCAATTTAGCATTACTTACTGGATACATGGGATTGGATTATTATTAGGTGCTGGATACATGGGAATTTGTAAAAAACGTTAATAAAAAAGTAATTAAAAAAATAATATTCACATCACCAAATTTTTGAAGGAGTTGAAGATATTATAGAAGATATTATATAAATACTAGTCGCACGTGCAGCATAAACGTCATGACAAGCACCATACCATCTAAAATTAGCGTAGCATTACCAACCCAGTTAGATTTACCATACGACGACGACAGCAACATGGAAAGCCAAAGACATAAAGTCCAAATGGAATTATTAATTGACACTTTATCGCTTTGGCTAAACCAACGGGAAGACGGTTATGTTGGTGGAAATATGTTCGTATACTATAGTGCCGAACAGTTACGTAATAAAGACTTTAAAGGACCAGATTTTTTTGCAGTACTAGATGTACCAAAAGGAGAGCGTCGTAGTTGGGTTGTTTGGGATGAAGGCAAAGCACCTGATATAATCATCGAATTACTTTCTGAAAGTACCGCAAATGAAGATAAAAATAATAAAAAGTTAGTTTACCAAAATAAAATGCGGGTTCCAGAATACTTTTGGTACGATCCTTTTAATCCGAATGATTGTGCTGGTTTTTCATTACAAAATAAAGAGTATCAGCCCATTAATATAAATACTCAAGGTCAGTTCGTTAGTCAAACCTTAAATTTGGCTCTTGTACGTTGGCAAGGTATTTATAAAGGTGTAAATGCAACTTGGTTACGCTGGGAAACTTTAGATGGACAATTATTACTAAGCTCTGAAGAAATTGGCGAACAAGAAAAACAACGGGCAGAACAAGAAAAACAACGGGCAGAACAAGAAAAACAACGGGCAGATAATGCCGAATTGCAATTAAAACAAGTTGCAGCAAATTTATTACAACAGGGAATGAATGTACAACAGGTTGCAGGATTAACAGGTTTATCTGAGTTGGAAATTAATCAATTAAATAATTAATTCCTAGCAAGAGAACCCCACATAAAAAATGCTCTTCGGTCATTCTGTTGCTTGCATTCCGCAGGGTATAATTTCATACAGATGCTTCGTTCCAGATGCTTCGTTCCAGATGCTTCGTTCCAGATGCTTCGTTCCTCAGCATGACAATATGGAACCATTTATTTTGTGAGCATTCCAATTTTATTTTTAAACATTTGGGATGCTCTCTATTTTCGTGGGATTTGCAACTAAAGCTAATGCTTGTGCGACAACTTTTGAATCTGCATCAACCCGACAAGAATATTCAGTAATATGATGTTTCCACGCACGACTTCCCGGTTGTCCAGCAAATAATTGCAGCATATGACGGGTAATTTTATTCAATTTTAAGCCTCTCCCTACCCATTTATCAATATAAGGAAACATCACTTCCACAACTTGATGACGTGTTAATGGTGCTGTATTTTCACCGTAAAATTCCGAATCTGCTACTGCAAAAAGATAGGGATTATCATATGCTGCTCGTCCAATCATGACAGCATCAACAAATTGCAATTGTTCGCGGATTTGTTCTAAATTTACTAATCCACCGTTTATTTCAATAAATAAATCGGGAAATTCGACTTTGAGACGATGTACGTCAGCATAGCGTAAAGGTGGAACATCACGATTTTCTTTTGGACTTAATCCTTTTAACCAAGCTTTGCGAGCATGAACATTAAATATTTTACATCCAGCTTCAGCAACTATGCTGACAAAACTTGCCATGTCTTCATAGCGATCGCACTCGTCAATTCCGATTCTATGTTTGACACTAACAGGAATATTCGCAGCCGCAATCATTGCTGCAACACATTCCGCCACTTTTTGTGGTTGTGCCATTAAACACGCACCAAAATTACCATCTTGAACGCGATCGCTCGGACAACCCACATTTAAATTTATCTCGTCATAACCCATTTCTGCGGCAATTTTGGCACATTCGGCAAGCTCTTTGGGTTTATCTCCCCCAACTTGCAAAACTAGCGGTTTTTCTTCTACCGAAAAGCCTAAAAGTTTCTCTCTGTCTCCATGCATTATTGCCGCAGTCGTTACCATTTCCGTATAAAGTAAGGTTCTGCGGGTTATTTGTCGCATGAAATATCGATAATGGCGATCGGTTCTATCCATCATTGGTGCGACACTCAGAGGATAGTAGTTTGCTCTGGTTGAAGTTTGTGATTTCAATAAAGTTACTTGGTTCATTTTTTTGATGCTAGTTTAGCCGAAGTAATAATAATGTTCCAAGAAATTAATTATCCAATTGTAGTACGGGCATCTTGCCCGTTATTTATTTGTAATAGGGAGGGATTTAATGGCAATAAGGAGCGAGACGCTTATATTACCTAAATAATCTGAGACATTTTTTGATTGAATACTCTAATTACCTTTCTGGGGTTGCAAATTTTCAGCAATATTGAGAAAATGATAAAAATATGAAAACATCTAGCAAAAAAAATCCTACCTGTGAAACTTGACTCAGTACCACATACATTAATAAACTCCGCGATGTCTAGCGACAAGTCCCTTCTGGTCAACGCAGCGATTGAGACAACCCCATCTATCATCGTTGAGACTTGCGGTAAAAAAGAATCCATTTGGATAACATTTGCGACTACATTTGTAACCATATTTTTGGCTGAAATAGGGGATAAAACCCAGTTATCAACGCTTTTAATGAGTGCGGAGTCACACGCACCTTGGGTAGTATTTATGGGTTCAGCCGCAGCTTTAGTTACAACAAGCTTATTAGGTGTGCTTTTGGGTAGTTGGATCGCAACTAAGTTGTCTCCAAAAACAGTCGAAAAAGCTGCGGGTGTAATGTTGTTATTTATCTCTATAATGCTGTTTTGGGATGTGATTGTTGGATAATTCTTAGTTCTCACAAACCCTTTTATCTAGCGATGTATAGGAGTCAGGAGTCAGGAGTCAGGAGTCAGGAGTCAGGAATCAGGAATCAGGAGTTAGAAGTAGAAAGCTTTATATATGATTTTTGAATCGAATCAATTTACTGTAAATATTTCGTCCGTACACCAATCCTGTTTAATTTACTAATTCCCAATTAATAACTAAAAAAATCATGAACTGGCATCTTTTAGGAATAAGCTTTATTACAGTTTTTTTATCTGAGTTAGGTGATAAAAGTCAACTAGCTGCGATCGCACTTTCTGGGCAAGGAAAGTCTAATCGTGCGGTATTTTTTGGTGCAGCAGGTGCATTGTTATTAACCAGCTTGTTGGGTGCATTAGCTGGAGGTGCAGTTGCAGAGATTTTTCCGACACGAATACTGAAAGCAGTTGCAGCAGTTGGGTTCGCAATTCTCGCAATTCGCTTATTGTTTTTTAATAACGAAGAAAAAAGTTTAGAAGAAAGTGTTATTTCACAAGAAGAAATTATTTAAAAACAAGATTATATTTCCACATTCACTAATCAAATTTATTATAAATATCAACAAGTAGAGACACGTTTATTCATCGCATCTCTACCTATACAGAGAAACAATTAATCTCGCTAAACTTTCTGTCTCCAACACCATCCCAAAACCACACCACCAGCCATCAACTTAACCAAATCTAAAACCCAATAAAAACCATGTAAAAGATTCATTTTTGCAGGTATTTCTGCTACCGAATCAAACAAACTGAGGCTAACACCAGCCGCAGACATTTGTGGAGTTAAAAAATATGTATCAGCAAGTGATATACCAAGCAATAAAATAGCAAGAAAAACAATTTTGGGAGCAGAACGCAATTGATTATTTAGTATAACCAAAACTCCAGTTAAGACCAAACTCGCACACAACAACTCAATGCGATTAAAATTCCAGAAAAGAGAATATCCTGCGGAAGCAAAGCCATCTTGACTCATCATCCCTGATAGGTAGAGACTGGGCATAATTACCCAATCTAGAAACAGACTCACACTCAGCCAGAAACCCAAAGTCAAGGTTGTCACAGTCTGCCAAATGGAAGGTTTATATTCAGCGTTAGATTTGATGTTAGAGATAGCGCTCATAAAAATAATTACCGTATTTATATCTTTAGTTTGTACCCCAAAAAGTAAAATTGACAACAGAAATAAATTATCCGTTACAAATCAGCCAATTCTCTATAAGTATTTGTACTTTTTTAGCCTGAAAATACTAACAAATATTAAGTAATTTATCGAAAATTAAATTAATTAAAATAAGAGTAAATTACAGATATTGAAATAAAAGACTAAGAGGATGTTTTAAAAGAGTCGTTTTACTTCATGGTTAATACAGCGAAGCATCTCAGTATAGAGATAAAACCTTGATTTATCGTTGTAGTTTAGCCCAATCAGAGGGGCGAAATTATACCTTCCCTGACTTTCCAAATATCCTCTAAGAGCTTGTTTCTAAAATGAGTATAAAATTTGTATAGGCTGCTTTCAACTAAGACTTATCTACATAAATAATTTAATAGTTAATTATTTATAGAACAAAATCCTCATTTATACTTTATTTGTTATTATGACTAAAGTTAAAAGTGATTAAATCAGGGTGATAGACATGAAAATTAGCGCTCGTAATGCTCTCAAAACAAAAGTTAAAAAAATCATACCTGAATAAACTATTTTATATTCGCGATTTTATATCGCGATCGCTTCTAAATTTTAGTTTCTACTCAATGACAGGTTTACGACAAAAGAAAATCCTCTCCATGAATGAAGAGAACTAACAAGATGTGAGAAGAATTGGTATGTTGTCACAATAGCAACTACTTAGAATCTGAATGTAGTCCTGACAACTGCCGTATAAATTGTGTCATTGTTACTATTGTGTTCGGGATTAAAGATAACAATCAAACCTGGGGTAATTGACAGGTTCGGATTCACTTGATACCGATATAAAGCTTCTAAATGGAGAGATGTATCGCTATCTTCGCGGCGATTGCTAGTAGGAGTCAGGACAGCAGGACCAAAATCATTACTCGTCACCTTCGGTGGTTGCCCAAAAATAATACCGCCTAAGTTACCCTTTTTACCTAAGTCAGGAAAAGCTAAAGTTACAGCCCAATTCCAAATATCTGCTCTATCACCTTTGTTAACCACATTTGTTGTGGGATTATTACCAGAACTGTTTTCAGCTTTAGCTTGGGTATATCCACCCCAACCGGAAAGAACAAATTTTGGGTTAAAACGATAACTTGCTTCTAAACCATATTGATTACTCGAAGTTGCGATCGCAGCACCGAAGGGAGTGTTTGCAAAAGCGCTACCATAGCTTCCCGAAACTGTGACATCCCCAGCAGCACCGCTTAGATAAGAATGTCCATAGGTTAAAGCCAGAGTCGCATCTTTGTTCGGCTGAAATGCCACCTGTGCCAGAGTACCGTAACTACCATCAAGTAGCCCTTTACCAGCATCCGGTTCATTACCTCTTCTAGCAAGATAACCCGCAGATAAAGTGACAGTATTGCTTAATTTGAAGTTAGCACTGACTCCTGAACCAATATTCTGACCGGAACCAGTATTACTGACGCGGTAGATGGGAGAAAAACGACCCATTCGGGAAAGCGAACCGATGGGAGTGGATGATAGCAAAGGGTTGACGGTATTGAAGTTATCGTAGAATTCCCCACCAATCGCATCAACGATAACGTTGAGTTTATCCCCCACAGGAAAGCGGTAATATAACTTGCCGAGTACGATATTGTTGTCGTTGTTTCCATCCCATGATGTACGAGTCATGTTTGTACCCGTAACTGCCCCACTAAAAGCAGTGGTATTATTCGCTTCCAAACGAGTAAATAACTGGTCTTTCCCAGTGAAGCTACTAACCAAGTTGAGACGGATGCGATCGCTCAAAATAGCATTGTCTTGTAATTTGGAACCAGCACTGCCAAAAGCTGTGTTTTTTCTTGCTTCTCTGACTGTTGCATTCGGTGCAGCGTCTATGTTTCGCCATTGGTCTGAATTGAGCGCTCTGTCTCCACCGAATACACCTCCAAGACTAACAATAACTTCGGCATTTAGCTTGGTAGTAGTGGAAAATTGCTGACTTTCTAAAACCGCTGTCTGTGCTTCTAAAGGGTCGATTCTTCCCCGCAGTTCAACTAATCCATCGGCAAATTCTTCTGACAGTTTTTGCAGTTCTACTAAGTCTTCTTTTTTGACTAAATCAGCCGTACCCGTAGCAATTAGTTCGTTGACTCGATTCAAACAAGCATTCAAACCTGCGGCAAATTCATAGCGAGTTAATGCTCGGTTGCCTTTGAAAGTGCCAATAACCGTCATTGACACGTCCACGCACATAATTCATATTCAAAATCACATTAACTTGCCGCGAACCAACGGGAAGTAGACCTTGAGTAGATTTAAATAATAAACTTAATCGGTATATACCAACTTTAATGGTAATAATTTTATACCCAACTATATTGGTAGTATTGTAGCAACAGTTACAGATTTAGTTTTTCTAGGTTTAGTTTTTCCATATATTGCATTGCCAAAATTAACTTACGTTTGTGCTTTTGCAGCTTTCCTTGAGACTAAAACTCTTTTAGCATCCGCGTGACAGTGACGCGAGTTGTATTTAACACGTCGGCGATCGCGACAGATGCTTTTGTTTTGACTGTAGGTTTTTTCATCTAAACCAATACCAACTTTGTAGGTACAAAGTCACCATAATGCTTGGTATTAATTGTATGCTGTAATTTTAGATACTTAATTTTGAATTATTTATGTTTAATCTGAATAATAGTGGTGTTGAGAAAATCAAATCAAAAATACCAATTCTTAAAAAACCGAATCAAGTTGTGAATGGAGATGTTCCTTGGAAAGTATCAACCGTGATACTTACTCATTTGTCAGGTGCTAAGAACAATAAACGTACAAAATATCTGAATATTCTCACAACTTGATGTAACTGCATTTACTCAATCGCGATCGCAATATCTGTAGACTTAATCACTGCATAAGCTTCTTCCCCCACAGCAAGTTCAAGCTCTTCAGCCGAAACTTGGGTAATCACAGAAGTTAACTTAACTCGATGGACAATCTCTACCGTCACTTCGCAATTTACTGCTCCAGGGACAATTTGTGTAACTACACCTTTGAGGACATTCCGGGAACTAACTTTTAATGCTTTCTTTGGAATACCAACTTCTGCCACAGGTAGAAAATTATCAGAAGCAAAATTTTGTTCTTGTTGGGTAGGTTTTTTGCGACTTTTTTTAGTTTCTGGTGGGGGATTTTTAGTCTCAGAACTTTGTTCGGGTTCGGTTGGTAATGGTGGTGAAGAATGGCTACCCAAAGTCCGTACCATTTCCCGTAAAATCTCAGTTTTAGTACGCTGAGACTGTTGGCAGAACTCCTCTAGGATTTTCCGCTCTTCCTCTGACGTTTGAAATGTGACCCATCCTTGTTCTTTTCTTGGCATAAATGTTACCAAGTTAATTGGTATTTTTGTAGAAAGTTGGTACTATAACAGCAAGTGTTAATTTTACGAGAAAATTCTCTCATCAGCAGACAATAATGAACAGAAGACAATTTTTTGCTTTCGTTAGTGCGACGGTTGCCAGTTTGTTGTTTACAGTAAGTTTACCGTTGCTGACTACCTCCATCTCGACTGTGACAGCACAGTCAAATGCTAGTTTGTTAGTATCTACTGCTGCCAGCTTAAAGGAAGCGATGGAGGAAATAAAGACCAACTACCAACAAAGTAAGCCTGGAGTCACCATCAACTATAATTTTGGCGCTTCTGGTGCTTTACTGCAACAAATCCAGCAAGGTGCCCCAGCTGACATTTTTATTTCGGCTGGGAAAAAGCAAGTAGATACCTTAGATCAGTCAGGGAAATTAGCTGTAGGTACTCGCAGTATTTTAGCAAAAAACCGTCTGGTGTTGATTGTCCCCAAGAGTACGGTTGGTATTACCAGTTTCTTTAACTTGACGAAAGACAATATCAAGAAAATTGCCATTGGAGAACCGAGAAGTGTACCAGCAGGGCAATATGCAGAACAAGTTCTGCAAAAATTGGGTATTTTTAGCAAGGTGAAATCGAAATTTGTTTATGCTAACAACGTGCGTCAAGTTTTAGCTGCGGTGGAAAGTGGTAACGCTGATGCAGGTTTAGTTTATCGAACTGATGCCAAAATTTCTAACAAGGTAAAAACTGTTGTTGCTGCGGATGAAAAATATCATTCACCGATAACTTATCCAATGGCAGTGTTGAAACAGAGTAAAAATGTTGTTGCTGCGACAGATTTTGTTAATTATTTATCTGGTGAACAAGCTAAAAGTATTCTCAAAAAATATGGATTTATTTTGCCTTAATACAGCAGAATTCAGAAGTACAGTAGTCAGAAGTAAAAAAAGCTTCATATAGAACCCGTCAACTTGTGTCTCCGATACCCTAGACGTAGTTTACTTCTCTCTTCTGAGTACGCAAAATCCGACATCTAAAATCAAATCATGCCTCAAGATTTATCTCCCCTTTGGCTATCAATAAAAACTTCTGTCCTCGCAACAGTAATTACCTTCTTTTTGGGGATTGCTGCTGCTTATTGGATGTTGGGATATCGCGGTAAAGGTAAATCATTGATTGAAGGAATATTTGTTTCTCCCTTGATTTTACCCCCTACAGTTGTCGGCTTTTTGTTATTGATGTTTTTTGGTAAATATGGGATAGCAGGGCAATTCCTCGATAAATTAGGTGGATTTAGTGTCGTTTTTAACTGGTATGGAGCTGCGATCGCGGCAACTGTTGTCTCTTTTCCTTTGATGTATCGCACTGCATTAGGAGCTTTTAGACAAATCGACGAAAATATGATACTGGTAGCAAAAACCCTTGGTGCTTCCCAAGTAACTATATTTTGGCGAATTATGTTACCCCTATCGTTACCTGGAGTTTTAGCGGGAACAACATTGGCTTTTGCCCGTGCGCTGGGGGAATTTGGTGCAACTTTAATGCTTGCTGGTAATATTCCCGGACAAACCCAGACAATGCCCTTAGCAATTTATTTTGCTGTGGAAGGGGGAGCAAATAATGAAGCTTGGTTTTGGTCGCTGGTGATTATGGGAACATCTTTATCAGGGATTGTTGGGGTGAATATTTGGCAGGGAATTAGGGTTAAGGGGCAAGGGGCGAAGGGGCAA
>JAAUPE010000124.1 GCA_012034595.1 Calothrix sp. CSU_2_0
GGGATTGGGGGATTGGGGATTGGGGATTGGGAATTGGGGATTGTGAGACTATGCTAGGCAAATTACTATAGCTTGAGACTCAAAGCTCTTTAGGGATGTGCATGGAAATAAAGTACCTGATATCTGGGATTGTGAGTTTCGGCTCCGCTCAACCCACAACTTGAGTGTTGAGTCTTTTGGTACAGTACTTGATTGCAAATCCCTTACAGGTGTCTTTTTGCTATTGGGTAAAGTCCTTTTCATCGGTTAGAAGGTTCTGTAAAGGAGGAGAAATTAGAAATTTTGCTCGCGTTAAGTAAAACCAAGAAACCTATACAGTTTTTACGTCGCTCTGTCAATTTGGGTAACATTGCCTAAAATAAGCTTTGAGGGTGACGGTAAAAGCAAAAATTCAGCTTTGATGTTTGGCTTTATCCAAGGTGTTATCAGTTTTATCTAGCAGTGCGAGGTATAGACAGGGTGGATGACGATTTTCAAACTTACTTAAATCGATTGGCGCGGATGACGCTACCAGAAGCTTACCAAGCTCAGGTTCAAAATATTCAAGAGTCTTACAAGTTCCAAAAAGTAGCCATAGGGGAACGACAAGCTGCATCTTTTCCTGGCTATACGATTATTACTCCACCAAGCGAGGAAGATACCAAAAATGCTGGATTTTATCAGCAATTGCAGAAGTACCAAGCACAACTATTAAATTTGCCAATCAATCCCCAATTGTTTGTTCCTTTGCCATCGGGAAGTTTTCATTTAACCTTGGCTGATTTGATTTGGGATAGTGCTTACCGAGATGCGATCGCACATAATCCCAATTATGAATCTGATTTGCGATCGTGCTGTGCCAAAATTTTTGCCCAGTTTCTGCAATCCCCCAAACGCGAACCAAGTCCAATTCGTTTTTCGATATTGGGGGTAATGTTAATGCCGAGAGCGATCGCTGTTTGTTTGGTTCCTCAAGATCGGAGTTCGTACGAGCAAATTCTCAATTTTCGTCGCACTGTTTATCAAAACTCGCAATTAATGTCTTTGGAAATTGAGCAAAATTACCATTTAACAGCACATATTACCCTGGGATATTTTGGTGATATTACACCAGATTTAGACCGCAAAAAGTTTGCCGAAATGCTCTCGGAGTTAAATCAAGAATGGTTAGGGGATTCCCCAGACTTTTTGGTTCATCGTGCGGAATTACGAAAGTTTGATGACATGACACGTTATTATCGCGAACCCGATTGGACAGCAATTGATTTTTGATTGGGTTTTGATTGGGTTTTAATGTGGTTGGATTTATCTTAGTAGGGGTAAAGCGCAGTGCTAAACCCCTACGAGAAATCTATTATGTATGAGGATTTTGGTTAATTGGTATAAGTCTTTTTACGGCAGTTCAGCGAATGCATAGATAATAAAAAGACAAGCAACTCAAAGATTAAAATTGCCTATCTTACACATTGCTCTAGCTCGTTGGAGTAAGTCTTAATTCTCCACTTGCTAAACTAACTCGCTAGTGATGCGAGATTTGGATTTAATGTATAAAATCGCCAATACAAAAATCTTAGTTGCCTGTCTTAAAACCAAAGTAAATACTAGACGTTAAGTAACTTAATCTTCGTAAACTCTGCACTCAACAGCCTCTGGATTGTCGTCGCAGTACTGTTCTAGAGAGTTTTTTGGTTTTTGTTGACGTTGGTGAGAAGCCTCCGCTTGGAGTTCTTCAACAGCATCCCAAGCTGCCGCGCATTCGGGGGACTCTGTACCTGTAGTACCACAAACTGCACGTGCTTGTTCGAGTTCTGTTTGGATTTTGTCTTGGATATCGCTCATTGTGATTGCCTGAATAATTATTAATTGTACCAGTATCTAAAAAATGGAAAATTACTGTTTAGCTGGATTCAGTCCCATTCTCGCAAGGGATGGCAGAGACAAGCCGAAATATTCTGCTACTCCGCGATACCTAACGGTAAGCTACGCTAACGCACTGCGCTAGCACTTCTACACACTGACCTGGTTGTTACAAGTCTACTTCAATACAAATACATCAACTCCTGTGCAGAATAGTAAATATACCTTGTTTTTTAATCTTTAGTATTCATGATTTTTACTTATATGTACTATTAAAAATTACAATAACAGTCACAAGTCTACTCTACCTATCAATTCAGAAAAGTTATCCCCCAGGGGAAAACAATTATTCTGATAAAGTGTATTTAGATTAATATATATGGCAAATTGCAGTTATATGAGGTGAAGTCCAAACAATCCAAAAACCATATACAAAGCTGTTTTACTTCTGACTACTGTACTTCTGAGTTCTGACCGTCAAATCGACATCTCCCAATTCCCAAACCCTAGTATCCTCGCAAGAAGAAAGAGTTGACAAAATATGCCAGACCAAATGCAGTGGGTAAATGCCCTCTCAACCCGTCCTTCTTTGGAAGCAGCTATTACTGAAGTGGTCGATCGCGCTACATCTTTATTAACAAAGCCTGCTGATTTGGGACTGGTGTTTATTTCGTCTGCTTTTACTAGTGAGTATTCGCGGTTGTTGCCGTTGTTGGCAGAGAAGTTATCGCTACCCGTTTTGGTTGGTTGTAGTGGGGGTGGTGTGGTTGGTACTACTAGTTATGGTGATACTCAGGAACTCGAATCCGAACCCGCGCTCAGTTTGACTTTAGCCCATTTGCCGGGGGTAAATGTCCAAGCTTTTCATATTGAAGCATCGGAATTACCCGATTTAGATGGTCCCCCCGATGCTTGGATTGATTTAATTGGGGTTTCACCCAGTTTAAATCCTCAATTTATCCTGTTTTCGGGTTCTTTTTCCGCAGGTGTTAACGATTTGTTGCAGGGTATTGACTTTGCTTATCCTGGCTCTAAGACTGTGGGAGGACAGGCAAGTGGTGGTGGGTTCGGTAGTCGGAATGGTTTGTTTTGCCACGTTGGTGGAGATACTGATTTGGATAATCGGGTTTTTGGCGATGGTGTGGTGGGGTTAGCATTGAGTGGCAATATTGTTTTAGATACAATTGTGGCGCAAGGTTGTCGTCCTATTGGTAAACCGCTTCAAGTTACCAAGGGCGATCGCAATATTATTATTGAGCTTGATGAACGAGTTCCCCTTGCGGTTTTACGGGATACGATCGCGAATCTCAGCGAAGTCGAGCGAGCATTGGCACAAAATTGGCTGTTTGTTGGGGTAGCAATGGACGAATTTAAACAAGACTTGCAACCAGGGGATTTTTTGATTCGCAGCATTTTAGGTGTCGATCCTGGTGCTGGTGCGATCGCAATTGGGGATAAGGTGCGTCCAGGGCAACGTTTGCAATTCCACATTCGCGATGCGGAAACTTCCACTGAAGACTTAGAATTTCTCCTCCAACGCTACCAAAGCCAAAATTTTAATGTTGCTTCGTCGATTGGTGCTTTGATGTTCTCTTGTGTTGGACGTGGTGAAGGACTTTACGGAAAACCTAATTTTGACTCACAATTATTCAATCGCTATTTTCATAATATTTCCCTGAGTGGATTTTTCTGCGGTGGCGAAATTGGTCCGGTTGGTGGTAGTACTTTTCTCCATGCTTTTACTTCGGTGTTTGCAATATTAAAGCAGGATGGGAATTGACAAGGAATTATTTCAAATTAAGCGATCGCAAGCTGTTTTTCTGAACACTTTTCCCAAAGCCTTTTGGCAAATAATATTAATATTAAACACCGCGCATCAATGTTAATGTTAAAGTTCTCTCCAACAGTTTCTGCACAAGTCTCTCAAGCGTAGACACAGGAACAGGATTCAAATAAATTAGAATAAGTAGGTATTTAGGGCAAACATAATGGTTTTCAGTTGAGTGAAATACATTTGGTAATCGAGAATACTGTAGGGGCAAACGCTGTTTGCCCTGATTTGTATTGGTATTTAGGACAAACAGGTATTTAGGGCAAACAGCCGTGGGGAGCAAGGCGATCGCGTGATAAATGACCTTTCAGCACTACAATAACAGTGAAATATTATTATCAACTAATGCAGGGCTTCCGCATGATGAAGTTGCACTGTATTTTTGCAGGTAATTATTAACCTCGTTGGGAAAGTTTGGACTATCAAATATGGCATCTCCATTGGCTATATTTGACCAAAAATCCCGTAATGTGGGAGCTAATTCTTCAGCTTTGGCGATGGGTAAATTTAATGGTGGTAATGTCATCAATTTGACGAGGAAGGGAAAACTGCGATCGCTCATCCATTGACGGGAATATCCTTGTAAATTCGGGTATTCGGGTACTGATTCGACGCGATATGATAAAACTTGTAATCTACTATTGCCGTATTGATTCTGATGATATTCAAATATACGGTATGGATGGGGATAGCTAACTAATGAACCTGTTGTAATGTCATATATGCCATTGATATTCGCGATATCTTGAATATGTAAATGTCCTGTAAATACTAGTTTGACTCCGAAGCGTTGCAATATTTCTAGTAATACAGGTGCATTTTCTACCATGTATCGACTTGACATGGGATGACGCGATTGATTGGGCAAATGTTCGGCGACGTTATGATGTATTGTGACTAAAATCAATTCATCTTTTGCCGATTTAAGTACTTGTTCTAACCACTCTAATTGTTCTTCATCTAAACGACCAATTTGCTGTTTTTGCGTGTTGAAGCTATTAGAATTAAGCGCAATTAACCTAACTCCCGACAATAATTCGCATGTATAGTAGAGCTTTTCAGTATTTTCATAGCCAAACTTGCGATAGTATTGGGGAAAATCATTGAATGCGATCGATTGACTATCAGCTTCGATAACTGGTACATCATGATTACCAGGAATTACATAAGTTGGAAATGGCAGCTTTGCTAAACGTTGTTGTAACCAAGTATGATTTTCGGGTTCTCCATGTTGAGTTAAATCCCCTGGAAGTAGCAGAAAATCTAAATCGAGTTGTGTTATGTGTTCGAGTACGCTTTCAAACGCTGGAATACTGACTTCTACCAAATGAAAACGGCTAGGATGGTTCCAAATGGTGTGAGGAAGCGCAATATGTAAGTCACTGACTACGGCAAATCGAAAGTTCGGAGTCATTGAACAAATGTTAATTTTATAATCAAGGTGTAATAAAGGCAGTGCACAAAGTATACCTCTAATATTTCAAAGTGGGGATCGCAATAGTTAGGAGTTAGGAGTTAGGAGTTAGCAGTTAGGAGTCAGGAATCAGGAGTTAGGAATCAGGAATCAGGAATCAGGAATCAGGAATCAGGAGTTAGGAGTCAGGAGTTAGGAATCAGGAATCAGGAGTTAGGAGTTAGGGTTTTGCGATCGCTAATTGCCCATTGCCCATTGCCCATTGCCCATTGCCCATTGCCCAATCCCCATTACCCATTACCCAAATAACAAATATGGTTCGTGTTCGAGTTCGTCAGCATGTCAATCCGTTAGCAAATAAATATCAAACACCTCTTAACCCAGTTGGTTGGGAAAAAATCTATACAAAACTAAATCAACCGTTACATTTGGACATTGGTTGTGCGAAGGGAAAATTTGTTCTACAAATGGCACAATTAAAACCAAATTGGAATTTTTTGGGATTAGAAATTCGTGAACCGTTAGTAGTTGATGCGAATAGAATACGTGACGAATATGGACTGACGAATTTACATTATCTATATTGCAATGCTAATAATTCATTACAACCCATATTATCGGGAATCCCCGCAGGTTTGTTAGAGCGAGTCTCGATCCAATTTCCCGATCCTTGGTTTAAAAATCGTCATGCAAAACGACGTGTAGTTCAACCAGAACTAGTTGCAGAATTGGCAGAATATCTCGTAGTTGGGGGAATTGTATTTTTACAATCCGATATAAAATTTGTTGCGGATGAAATGCGATCGCGGTTTTTTGATAATCCTAGATTCAAAGTTCAAGGCAATGGTGAATGGTTAGCAGAAAACCCTTTAGAAATACCTACTGAAAGGGAAATTGGTACTCAAATTAAAGGTGAACCTGTATATCGGGTAGTTTTTGAAAAAGCTCTCTAACCTCGCGTCATAATATATATATAGATATATATATAGAAAATTCTGGCAAAATACAAAATTGTGAGCTTCTGGAAATGCAAATAATATTACAACCTCTAAAGAAAAAATATACTCCTGAAGAATACCTCGCACTTGAAGAAAAAGCCGAGTTTAGGAGTGAGTACCATGATGGAGAAATTATACCGATGACAGGTGGATCGATTAATCATAATCGTATTACTGGTAATCTATATGCCTATATAAAATACCAAATACGCGGTAATAATAAAGAAGCATTTGCTAGCGATTTACGGGTATGGATGAATCGTTACAAAAGATATGTTTATCCAGATGTATTTGTAATTCAAGGAACACCTACTTTACATGAAAATCGTACCGATACAATTACAAATCCACGTTTAATAATCGAAGTATTATCAAAATCAACGCAACAATATGACCATACAGAAAAGTTCCGCTATTATCGTTCAATTCCTGATTTTCAAGAATATCTATTAATTAATCAATACGAAATTTCAGTCGAACATTACATCAAAACAGGTGAAAAAGAGTGGATATTGCGAGAATATGAAAATATGGAAGAAGTAATTAAACTTTCTTCAATTGATGTCGAAATTACTCTAAATGACATATATGAAGGTGTTGATTTCCATCTCGAACAAAAAGCCGAAGAGAAAGCAGAGTTAATGGGTGAGTATGAAAATGAATAAATAATACATTCTTCTCATCCGTAACTTACGTGTAAGTCTGTTGGGAGTTGAGACAGGTAGACTTGGGAAAATGACGCAGGTTGCGATCGCAAAAAATACCATTTTTTAATTTATACTAAAGTTAATAAGTATTAATCTGTTCTAAATCCTATATTAATAAATGAGTTTCAGCTATTTACGGATATATCTAATTAAGTGATTTGCGTTTATTTTATACCTCTATTTTGTGGCGATTCGAGTTTTTACTTAGAGAGTATATTCTGAAAAAAGTTAGATTTGTTGGTTCTAATTGATGAGAGAATATTAGTTTAGGCATCACAAAAGTTAAAGATTACCCATCATGGCTCATATTCAATTTTCTAAAGGAATCACCGAAGAGATTACTCCCGATGTACGTCTAACGCGATCGCGTAGTGGGCAAAGTGGAACAGCTACGTTTATTTTCCAAAATCCTAAAGCTTTGGATAGTACCAGTACGGAAGAAATTACTGGAATGTATCTGATTGATGAAGAAGGTGAAATCGTTACCCGTGAAGTCAAGGGAAGATTCGTAAATGGGAAAGCAGATGCTTTAGAAGCTTTGCTAATTATGAAGTCTGAGGAAGAATGGGACAGGTTTATGCGGTTTATGGAACGTTACGCAGAAGAAAACGGTTTGGAATTTGGTAAAGCCTAGTTTAGTTAAGAGTTAGGGTTTGGGAGTGATGAATTTAAGAGTAATCTAAAAGTCTTAAATCTTTAGAAATCGCACTTTTTAGCACAATTTTTTCACAACCAAGGTAGAAATAAATCATCTGTCAGACATTTAATTTTAATAATAATTAATTGTCCACAGTTTACAGATGAATAGAACTCCTGTAAAAAATACCAACCGTGCATTCTCTACACAACTCCCAATTCCCAATCCCCAATTTCCAATCCCCAATTTCCAATCCCCAATTTCCAATCCCCAATTTCCAACTTTGTAATGTCTCATCTTCCTCACTCAGACAAAGCAGAAATTACAATTAACTGTGCAATTATTACCGTTAGCGATACACGCACAATTGAAACAGATAAAAGTGGTCAATTAATTTTTAAATTCCTAGAAGATGCAAACCATCAAGTAACTAGCTACAAAATAATTAAAGATGAACCAGCAGAGATTGAAGTCGAAATTAATAAATTAAAAGAACGTGTGGATGTAGATGCAATTATTCTCAATGGAGGTACGGGAATTGCTCCGAGAGATACAACCTACGATGCAATTGAGAAATTATTAGAAAAAACCTTGCCTGGATTTGGCGAAATATTTAGGTTTTTGAGTTATCAAGAAATCGGTTCCCGTGCGATCGCATCTCGTGCAGTTGCTGGAGTTTATCAAGGTAAATTAATCTTTTCGCTTCCCGGTTCCAGCAATGCCGTGGTCTTAGCGATGGTAAAATTGATTTTGCCTGAATTAGTTCATTTAGTTGGACAGTTGAAATTTACCTAAAAGTCATCAAAGCACCGATTTTCTCAAACTGGCAGAAAAGCTACCTTCCAACAAATATCATCAAGATACACATTTCTGAATTAGAACTTGACAAAATCATCAAAATACCCTTTAATCATCGATATTTTCAGCATCAAAACATCTCAAATACCTCCCAGGAATCGACTTTAAAATAAATTCACTAAAAATTTAAATTTGTGAGTACTGTAACTCCTGAAAATTAAGCTAAATCAAGAAGATGGTAGTGATAAGGGAACTTGGATACTTACGTATAGTCAAGATTACAATGTTTAGAGCTAAAAATACTTATCATTAGCCGCAGGTAAACAGTTAAACAGGTAAATATGGTTAATACACAAACTTTGAAACTATTGTCCCATCCAATACTAGCTCTGATACTCCTAACCAGCCTCAATGCTGCATTTGCCACACCTAGCCATGCCCAAGCTCAAAAACGTCGAGCAGCGCCACGCACAGCCCCAACCCGTGTTTTGCCATCAAATACACCACCATCTGGAATACTAGATACAAGTTATACTTTGGGTGGTGGAGACCGCATCAAAGTTAATGTATTTGAAGTACCAGAATATACAGGAGACTATCAAATTCCTCCAGGTGGTGCAATCAACCTACCATTGATTGGTAGCGTTCCTGTTTTAGGACTGACAACCGAACAGGCTGCTGATGATATAGCTCGCAGATACGCAAGATTCCTCAAACGTCCAATTATCTCCGTTAACCTGCTATCACCACGTCCGATCAACGTGTTCGTGTCTGGAGAAGTTACCCGTCCTGGAGGTTACAGCCTCAGCTTGCAGGGTGGAGCAGGTGATGCCCCTGGGGTGCAGTATCCAACGATTGTTTCTGCAATTACAAATGCCCAAGGTTATACCCTGAGTGCAGATATTACCCAAGTTCAAGTACGTCGCCGTATTGGACGTAGTGGAGAACAACTTGTATCTTTAAATTTACAGGAATTATTGCGAACTGGCAGACTTCCCCAGGATATTACCCTCCGGGATGGTGACACAATTTTTGTTCCCAGAACTACTAATTTTAATTTAGCATCAGCCCGCAATCAAGCATCTTCAAGCTTTGCGGCTGACCCAACTCGACCCCGCAACGTTGCCGTAATTGGGGAAGTTTTGCGTCCTGGTTCTTATTTAGTTACATCTGGTGCAACTGAAGCTGGTGCAGCTGGTACCACCCAATCGAACCTTCCTGGTATTACTGGACAGCCAACAGTAATGCGAGCAATCCAGCTTGCGGGGGGAATTGGTCCCCGTGCGGATGTGCGAAATGTGGTTCTGCGTCGGCAAACCAGAACTGGCGACCCTCAAAATATTAATATCAACCTGTGGCAGTTGTTGCAAGGAGATATTGACCAAGATACGATTCTCCAAGATGGAGATACGCTTTTTGTTGCCACAGCAACAGATATTAACCGTTCGGAATTGACTCAGTTAGCAACCACTACCTTGTCACCAAGTAAAATTCAAGTGGGTGTAGTTGGGGAAGTTAAGAAACCTGGACCTGTTGATGTTCAGCCTAATAGTACTTTGAATCAAGCGTTGTTAGCCGCAGGTGGGTTTAATGATGCCCGTGCTAGTCGTCAAGCAGTTGACTTGGTACGTCTCAATCCTGATGGCTCTGTGACTAAGCGCGTGGTAAAAATTGATTTGGCTGCGGGTTTGAACGAGCAAACTAACCCTGTATTGCTGAATAATGACGTTATTATTGTTAGTCGTAATGGGGTGACAAAGGCTGGGGATACTGCTGGTACTGTTATCAACCCACTAGGGGGACTTCTGGGGATTTTCCGGGCTTTGTTCGGGATTTAGTAATTTATTTTAATTTTTTTTTGGATACCTAGCCTCTTTTTCTGGGGGTTAGGTTTTTTGTTTTGGAGGATTAATTATTTCATTTTTTGAACCGCCAAGTACGCAGAGAGAAGGGGTTCCGGGAGATTATTCTTCCGGCAAACTTCGGCAGAGAACGCCTTAGACGCGGAGCGGCTACCTTTGGAAGTCACTCCGTGCCTACCCGTAGGGTAGGAAGAGAAGAGAAGGAAAAATACTCTTGTTTATTTAGGGTAATTAACGACTGTTAGCCCTTCTTTGGTGTTTTAAATTCGGAACAAATTATTAGTATAAGGTCGGATGTTGGGGATGGTGTGGTGTTTTTTTATATTGATTAAATGTTGGTTAATATAGTTCTCTAAAATGATGGCAGGGTTTATGGGGTTTCCTATTGGCAGGTTTAAAGGGCTTTTGTGTGGGTTGGGTGTAATTTGTAGTTGGACTATGGCAACACCTGCATCACTCGCCGCAGAAAAGATTACGATTCAATTGGGTCCGTTTCAACAGATTATAGAAATTAGCGATTTGGAGGATTTTGCTAAAAATGGCAAATTACCTCAAGATTTGCAAGCTTTTTCCTCATTTCTAACTCCTCAGGTACGAGGATTATTAAATCAAAAATTTCAAATCAATCCCGATGGTGGGGACAAATTTATTGATGAGTTGGTGAAAACACCTCAAGGGAAGCAGTTAATTTCTTCCTTGGGGGGAATAATACCGGGTAGTACTAGTCAAAGCCTCAAAGACACGTTGAGTTTAACCCTACGTCGGGTCAATGGTTTGAGCGTATTGGGTTTTTTGCGGTCTTATCCGGGGGAAAATATTACTGTAGATGGGACTAAAGCTGTTAGTCTCTCGTTAGATTTTAATCCTACAAATCTCCAAAGTCAGGTTTTTGGGGCTTTGCTGGAACGGGAATTAGGTACAACCAGTGATGTTGTCCTGCCCAAAAATATTAATCCGGCATTAGCTGGGAATCAAGCGGTGCAGTTCGTGACTTTGACATTGCGAGATAGCCGCAGAAATCGAACTATTCCAGTGGATATTTATGCAAGTCGCGCACAAACCCAACAACAGCTAAAACAGCCCTTGGTGGTGATTTCCCACGGCTTTGGGGCAAATCGTCAGTTCTTGCGGTATCTGGCTTTGCATCTGGCATCCCACGGGGTTACTGTCGCAGCAATCGAACATCCAGGAAGTAATGCGATCGCGGTTAATCGTGCTGCTAATAATTCTGAATTGGCGAAGCTTTTACCTGCGAATGAATTTATCGATCGTCCGCAAGATGTCAGTTTTTTACTCGATGAGTTGACAAAGTTAAATTCCCAACCCGGACAACTCCAGGGCAAGTTAAATTCCCAAAATGTCACAATTATTGGGCATTCTTTGGGTGGTTATACTGCTTTGGCTTTGGTAGGTGGGAAATTAGATGTGGGGGCAGTACGAAAATTTTGTCACAATTCCTTAGGGATTGGGGAAGCTCCGGGAGATTGGTTACAATGTGCTGCAACTGGGTTAAAAGATGGAAATTTTGACTTGCGGGATCAAAGAATTAAAAATGCGATCGCGCTCAATCCCCTCATTGGTAATTTATTCGGCAAGAACGGACTTTCGCAGATTAATACCCCAGTTATGATGCTGGCTGGCACTGAAGATGCACTTACCCCAGCACTCAAACACCAATTTACACCTTTTACCCAACTCCAACGTAGTAATAGTAAATTTTTATTAACTGCGATCGGTGGTACGCACCTCAGTATCAGTGAGCCTATGTATCCAGCTAGGGAAGCCACCGCTACTTCGACGCTGGGCACAGCCCGTGTCGAGTCGCTCACAAAGATAGCTAGGGAGAAACGCGGTGCAGAAACTAAAAACCTCCGGGAAATATTACTTGGTTTAAGTTTGGCGTTTGTGAAACAGCAAACTACTGAGGCAAAGATATACCAGCCATTTTTATCATCAACCTACGCTCAATCGCTCTCAACAAACCAATTACCATTACGTTTAGTCTCCGATTTACCCAGTAATCTCAAAAATGGGCTGAATATGCAGCTAGGTAGAATGTAGGGCAATACGGTTTAATTAAGACTTCACTATTCAATTTTTTCGATCTTAGGGATTTTGGTAAATCCTGATTTATTTCTAAATTTTTTAACCTTGTTAAACACTTATAATTGCAAGGCGATACTGTTGTGGGGTAGTAATGGGAACACAGCCAACGATAATTAACGTTACAATGTCAGCCTATTTGGATTTAAAGTAAGGGGGCAATCTACGTGTTGCCATATTTAAAGATATAATTTCCCCCAAGATACAGTAGGAGTATTACATGGAACCAGTTATTGCTATATTTTTAGTGCTTATAGGCTATGGTTTGGGGTCAGCGAAGCTAATTAACGAAGGGAATGAAGCTCTTGTGGAACGCTTAGGACGCTACCACCGCAAACTAAGACCTGGTTTAAATTTTATTGTTCCTCTCATTGATTCCGTTGTCATGGAAGATACAACTAGGGAGCAAATTTTAGATATTAAACCCCAAAATGTAATTACCGCCGATAATGTTTATGTGGAAGTTGATGGCGTTGTTAACTGGCGCATTATGGATATGGAAAGAAGTTTCTATAAAATTGATGATATCCAGATTGCACTGGCAAATTTGGCGACTGTCGAACTGCGGGCTAATCTTGCCGAACGTAATTTAGAACAAGTAAATGCGTCTCGCAGCGAGATGAATAGAACCTTGCTGCAAACATTAAATGATGCTTCCAAGGAATGGGGAATTGAAATTATTCGGGTAGATATCCAAAGTATTACACCTCCCGAAAGCGTGCAAAAATCGATGGCAGACCAAAATGCTGCTGTAATTAGGAAGCGGGCTGCGATTACTGAAGCTGAAGGAGAACAAGAGGCTGCAATTAAACGCGCTCAAGCAACTAAAACTGCAATGCAAATCCTTTCGGAAGCATTACGAACTAATCCTGAAAGTAAGGAGATTTTAAAATATTTGGTAGCGCAAGAACAGGTGGATGCCAGCCAAAAATTAGGTGCAAGCAATAATGCTAAAATTGTCTTCCTCAACCCTGGTGTTAATGCTGATGCTTACAGCCAAATGCTTGGGGATTTAGGCGCTGATGAAATAAGCAAAAGCAATCCTAATGGTAATGGTGGGGAAAATGGTTCGGCAACTGCTTAAAGTTTCAATTATCTAGCGATCGCATCCGCGACTAAAGTGACATCACGCATTTCTTTGACATCGTGAACTCGAATCAGATTGGCACCGTTAAAAATCGCTGCACAACAAGCCGCAGCCGTTCCCCAAACCCTTTTTTTGGGGTCGGATTCGTTTAAAATACGACCAATAAAGCTTTTGCGTGATGCTCCAACTAAAATTGGACAGTTGAGAGTTTGTAGTTCAGGTAAACGGCGAAATATTTCTAAATTTTGTTCGTATTTCTTTGCAAATCCAATTCCTGGATCGATAATTATTTTTTCGCGCTTGATGCCTATTTCTACTGCTTTTCTGATTTGCTCGCTGAGAAAACTAATAATTTCCGCGATGACATCTTCATAATCAGTATTATTTTGCTGCTGCATTGTCTGGGGAGTTCCGCGAATATGCATGATAATTATCGGGATACCAGCTTCGGCAACAATTTTTAATATTTCCGGTTCAAATGTACCACCAGATATATCGTTAATAATATCCGCACCAGCTTTTATTGCAGCTTTTGCGACTTCTGCTCTTGTAGTATCTACGGAAATTGCTAAATTTGTAATTGGGCGAATTGCTTGTAGTACGGGAATAACGCGATTAATTTCTTCCGCAAGACTAACTTGCTCTGCACCTGGTTTTGTAGATTGTCCGCCGATGTCGATGATGTCAACACCAGCATCAATCATTAACTCAGCTTGGGATAAAGCAGCATCAACTGTATTAAAATTACCTCCATCACTAAAACTATCAGGAGTTACATTTAATACTCCCATAATGTAAGTTCGCATTCCCCAAGAAAAGGTAGAATTGCGTATTTTTAGGGGATTGGGCATTGGGGATTGGGCATTGGGGATTGGGAATTGGGAATTGGGCAATTTATTAACTCCTAAATCCTAATTCCTAACTCCTAACTTCTAATTTTGGTAATTAACAATCCGGGCAAAACTATCAGCTTCAAGACTAGCACCACCAACTAAAACACCATCGATTTCAGGTTGTGCCATAATTTCGTCGATGTTACTTGGTTTGACTGAACCACCGTATTGAATTGGTACGTCGGGGTTTTTGAGTTGCGATCGCATTAACCCAATTACACGGTTTGCTTCTTTAGTTTCGCAGGTTTCACCAGTCCCAATTGCCCAAATTGGCTCGTAAGCAATAATTAAATTATTTTGGTCAATCCCTACCAAATCTTTATCTAATTGCATAGAAATTAAGGCTTCGGTTTCTCCAGCATCCCGTTGTTGCTTGGTTTCCCCAACACACAAAATTGGCGTTAAACCGTGTTTTTGTGCAGCTTTAAGGCGTAAATTTACAGTTTCATCGGTTTCCCCAAAAAACTGCCGTCGTTCGCTGTGCCCAATGATTACATAGCGCACACCTATTTCCGTCAGCATCTCAGCAGATATTTCACCTGTATAAGCACCTTGAGCTTCCCAATGGACATTCTGCGCTCCTAATTGAACGAGACTGCCATGTAAATTTCTTGATAGTGCGTTTAAATCGGTAAACGGGACGCATAAAATCACTTCGCGTCCGGAGTTTCTTTCTTCTAAAGCAGGCAGAAATCCTTTCAAGAAATCCTCAGACTCTGCCTGAGTCTTAAACATTTTCCAGTTGCCAGCAATAACTTTCTTCCGCACAGCGCTTTCGTCTAGGTTAAAACAACATTAAATGCATCTTTCACTTTAGACCATGACGTGACCGTGCGATCGCATGAGTTTTGACATTATGCCAAGGTTAGGGATTTCCAGGAAAATAAAATACCGACTTCTAGGGTATGTGACGCTACGACAATCTTCCTAACAGTAAATGAATTTGTTCCTTGTCACGTCATGCACCGATGATAATTGTGCTGACTCGATTGGTACATTACTTTTTATAAATAAAGCTAAAATCTTTAGCTTTATTAAATATTTTGAGATATTTCTGATTAATTATTTACATCTCCAATACAAAACTAAAGTATTAATAATTAAATAATTCATAAGTATGTTTAAGGTGAGCTTTACTTTGAATACTATATAGAAAAGTCATTGCCGACGAGGGTATTAGATGGAGCCATTAGAACAACAAGTATCGACTTTGAGTACCAAAGTCGATGCCCTCTACCAGGTAATTCAGCAACTAGAGCATAAAGTCTCTGAGGTACTGTCAGCAAGCCATGTAGACAATGCAACCAAAAGAGATAATTTGCTTGACAATGGTGAAACTGGTAGTTACCAGTTAAGGGGACATATTAGTTTGAATACGGAATTTGAACATAAAGATGTCTTAGTTGACGGAATTTATCTGGATAGTAGTATTCAAGGGGGGGACAAACATTTAACGGCAGAAATACAAATTCAGCGCTTAACAGCACAGCTCACAGCAGCATACAACCGTATTGCAGCATTAGAAGAACAGTTACTACTCAAACGCATTCATTCTTAATTATTTGACGTTTATTTTGCCCGTAAAACGGTGATTAATCGAAAATTTCATCGCGACGGAGGGATTGCTTTTTCCGCAAAAAGTTTCCCTCCGTTAATTTTTTGGTTGTGATGCTACCAATTGCAAACGGCTAACTTGTGTTTCGATCGCATTTAAAAGTTGCTCTTGCTGCCAATTATGGCTCAGGTATGCCGCGATACATGCAGCACCAGCACCTACACCTTCCTTAACAAAACCTTGTTCGTAAGCACGAAGTTGTGGGTAGGAAGAAACCTGAAAATTGAGTTGAGTGGCAATGAGGGGAATATCACCAATTAATCGAGCTAATTCAACGGTTGCACCTGTACTATCCTCTGCAACCCAGCGAGTTGTCCCCACAACGATTTGTGCTGGTTGCCATTCCAGGTTGTAGGTTTGGACTAAAGCACTGGCTAGCGAGTATACAGCGAGCATTTGCGTACCTCCAGCCAACATTACCCCACAACTACGACTAGCTGCGATCGCAATTCCAGCCACAACTACTTGCATCGGGTCGCCAACTGCTGCTACAAGTTCGAGAGGAAGGGAGGGAGATAAAGCAATTCCCCCAATTTCCATTTCTCTTAATCCTTGATTGACAATTTCCCACTTTTGTGAATGATTGCAAACAGGATGGCTACTGTTGACTTTGCCAGTGGCATTAATTCCTAAACCAGTCAAAACAGCTAAGGCTGTTGTTGTCCCACCAACCACGCATTCGCTTAAAATTAGATAACTATGCTGAGAATTAGCTGCTAATTTTTCTCCCCAAATCAGCCCTTGCTCAAATAAATGCCGAACAACTGACAATTTCATGGCTTTGCCCGTACTCAAGCACAAAGCTGGTGTTCCCCCCAAATCAATTGCGGGTAGGTTTGGCTGTTGGGGTAATCCAGCATTAAAAATATAAAGGGGTAATTTTAGTTCTTCGACAACAGCACGGGAAATTAAAACGGGTGAAGCGCCATCTGTTAATGGTGGTAACGAATACTTTAGTTTTTTTGTCGCTCCGTAATAGAGAAATTCAGCATCCGCACAAGCTGTATATTTTCGGTCTTCCGGCGTGAGACCAGCAGCCGATATCCCTGGTATTAATCCTGTCTCAGTAAATCCAAGAACGCAGGTGAATGTAGGTAAGGAACCGCGATATTTTGATGCCCAAGCTTCAGCTTGAGGGGTTTGGGTATAAATATGAATTGGGGAATTGGGCATTGGGCATTGGGAATTGGGCATTGGGAAAATTGTAATATTTGCGATCGCAAAAACCAAGCTCCTAACTCTATCCCTGTTAAGGTGTACTAAAAAACGAACTAATAAAAGCCTGAGATACTTTCTGAGAAGGGAATTATATCAATAACAATCAAATTGCGTTTCTTCGTCAATCCCCTTAATTTTTTGTAGATGTTCGTTTAAAGACGCGATCGCTTGTTGAGCCAATTGGTTATCAGTGCGGCGTTGTTCAGACTCAGTATTATAGAGTTTACGCCATTTCTCAGCACTTTCCCAAGCTTCATTCCGCGCATTTTGGAGTTCAGCCAACTGCTGTCTTAATCCTTCGATTTCCGCTAACCATTCCTGCGTTAAATCTTGATCTAAAAGCTTTAATTCCCTTGCTACTAAGGAATTCTGAATTTTAGGGCGGGTAATGAGGGTTTTTCTAGCTAAGAAGCTAGAAAACCCTCATTACCCGTTTTCAGTTTTACATAACGCTGTAATACCCCTTTGAAATTGAGCTTTGTTACCTTTTCGCCCAGGATTTCTGTCAGTAATTGCCACAGCTTCGAGCCAGTATCTTTTATATAGCCATAGTCATAATCAAAAGCTCTGGCTATTTCATGATAAGATTGCCCACCCCAGGAACTGCGGAAGATAATTTTCTGAGCTTTATTTAAACATCCTTGCGGCAGTATCTGCTCAACAATGGCTAATCCCTCTTCAAGCGTCAGCACCTTTGCTCCTTTGGGCTTGGGGAATCATAAATAATACAGCCTATTTTTGAGTGTACTGAACTCTGACAGATGTCTCAGAAGTAACACCTCGGAGACAGTAATTAAGCAAATAATGTCATAAAAATGACTATATGTCCAAAATATGACTTTTATGTGACTTTTCTCTGACTTTTTTCTCTTGTCAAAGAATATACAGCATTGTTAGAGTTGTGAGTAACAAATAACCTTTCAAAAAAGAATATTTACTTACGTTGAATGGTTTGTTTGTGCGTTAAGCGATCGCAAATCCAAATAGTAGTTTGGTCATCAAGACTATTTCTTCAGTTTCATATTTTTGACCAACCATTTGCTGATGGTTTTAAGTTGCATTGCCTAATTTAGGTGATTGCGGATTCTCTTAGAGATATTCATCAATTTTTGCAGATTATTGCAGATTAAATTTTGGAAGTAAAGGTATGTTATTAACGACTCTGAATACAAGTTTAGAAAGGAATGATATTGCACAAACTCATCCCCATGGAGTTTGGATTTGGAATTTATCCAAAATTCGCAATGATTATCTAGATAAGCTCGTTGAATGTCAAATCAAACGTGTTTATTTGAAAGTCTTTGATGGGAAGCGCAGTGGAGTTCTCAACCCAACTTTTTGGGATTGGCAATGTTCTACTGCAATTATCAATACATTCAAGTCTCGTGGAATTGAAGTTTACGGATGGGGCTATCATTATGGAACTTCTGATGTAGATGCACAAGTTGAGAAAGTTAAACAAGCTCTTGACTGTGGATTGGATGGGTACATTGTTGACGTAGAAGCAGAAGTTGAAGATATAAGTACTCATCCCAATGTGGATAAACTTCTTTCTGAATTACGTTCTTTAGTAAAAGAGGGACGTTTTGGATACACCAGTTTTGGTTATCCAGAATTTCATCCCAATGTCCCTTGGAAAATTCTTGATAAGCATTGCGATCTAGCTTTTCCTCAAATATATTTTGAAAAATTTAGGTTCAAAGCAACAAACCAAGAAGAGGTTCAGGAATGTATCAAATCTCATAAACGTTTGGGTTTAACAAAACCTATTTTGCCAATATTTGGTTCGGAAAGTGATGCCAAGCAACCTGCTTCAGCAAGTGAACTGAAATTTTACTTAACAAGTTTTCCTGGTTCATCTATTTGGCGTGTACCTAACTCTGGTGAAAGTGGAGAAGCATGGAATTTAAAATATGATAGCCGAGGTATGGTAGAAATAGGCGGTATCGAAGCCTCAGATTTTGAACTTCCTGCTCTCACTCGTATTCTTCGTCAAGGAACAAAAGGCGAAGATGTTAAGGCTTTACAAAGAGTTTTGAATGCTCTAGGTTTTAATGCAGGCGTTGTAGATGGGGATTTTGGAGAAAATACTGAAGCAGCTGTTCGAGCATTTCAAGCCAGAGCTGGTATTACAATCGATGGAGAAGTCGGTCCTCAGACTTGGAAAACTCTCGACCCAAATGCTCCCAAATCTATCATTCCTGTGGAAAAAGGAATTACGGCAAGACTTGCTGATTTCGCAGAAGATGAAGCTGCTAAAAACTTGAGATGGACTGGAGTTAGTAGTGAAGCAGAAAAATATCTTAAAATCTTCCGCGAACCTATGTTCCGGCTTGGTCATATCGGGATGATGCCTGTATTGTACGATTGGTGTGCAGCCTTTGTAAATTACTGCTGTGAGAAAGTAGGAATAGATATTCCCGACATTCCTCAAGGTTTTTCGGCAAGTATGGCTTTAGTTGAATCATGGAAATTCTGGGCTAAAAAGAATGGCTATTGGTACTCCAAGGGAAGTATAGTACCTCAACGTGGAGATATAGTTGTTTTTGACTGGCAAAGAAATAATTCCCAACTCGATCACATTGGTATTGTTCGTGGATACACACCAGGTAGTTCTACAATCCAAACATCTGAAGGAAATAAAGGAAATATAAGTGGGAACTTTACACGAAATATGGCAGATGTCGCAGGATTTATCAGAATTAGCTAATCTCAATATCTTCGATTGACTTAAACGTGCATCTACTCCAACTCAACTTTCGATATTGGACAATGATAAATGAAAATTACTCGCAAGCTACGCACAGAATTACTTTTGATTGCTTTCGATTTAGGTGATGGTGAAGTTGATGATCTTGAAGCGATGTGCGAAACATTGGAAGCGATCGCTGCTGAAGGCAGAAAAGAATTAAAAGCAAGAAAAAAATAGATCCAAATAAAATTAGCTATTTTTTTAATTCAAGAGTGTATCTACTTAAATTCTCAAAAAAAACAGGAAAAATATGCCAGTACAAACATCTATTCAAGAAACAAGCCAAGAACTGGAAGTTTCAATTCCAGAAGTAAGCGAAGAAGCAGAAGTCGGAATTAGAAAAGTAAGCCAAGAAAGAAAAAAGAATTAGAAGTCGAAATTAAAACATTAGCAAAAAAGATGACCGACCTACGGCAACTTAACCGAAATTGAGGCGCAAGCTTAACAGTCACAACAATTCTTCTAACTTTAATCATCGCTATTTCGAGTAATGTAAATACAATCAGTGAAAAGAATAGACAAGTTATCACAAATGTTCTTGGAGGAATTGTTGTAGCAATTCAATCACTGAATAATGCATTTCCAGTCAAACAAAAAGCTGGTAGTTATCGTATTCTAGAAGCTCAATCAAGTAATTTATTACTCAATGTTAGACATGTTGAAAGCATTGAAGAATTAAATAATATCGAAGCTTCTTTATTCCAACTCACGACGGAAGCTGCAAAAATTGAAATGACTTAGAATATTACCTTGTACGATACCTAAGGTAAGTTACGCTAACCCACTTCCCAGTACATGCTTAGTTTATGCGATCGCTATAACTTCAAACAATAGAATTTATCACCGCGATCGGATATCATGAAATTTCATGCATATTTCATGTAGAGGTGATAACCATGCTCGATCTACGGGAAATTTACCCACTTTCAGATTTTCAACGTAACGCTCGGCAGTTTATCGAGCAATTACAGGAAAACCAAAAACCAATTGTCTTAACTGTCAATGGTAAGGCATCTGTGGTTCTACAAGATGCAGCATCCTACCAAAAATTATTAGATGATTTGGAATTAGCAAAGTCAGCAGCCATAATTCGGCAAAGTATAGCAGAAGTTTCCGCAGGACAAGAACAAGATGCGATCGAAGCTTTAGAAGCATTGCGAGCAAAGCATGATATACCGCGTTAAAATAACCCCTACCGCACTAGCAGATGCGGAGGGGTTTTATTTATGGATTGGCGAGTATTCAAAAGAAAATGCTGCCAAATGGTTCAATGGATTATTTAATGTCGTTGAGACACTTACTTCCATGCCACAGCGTTGTCCAATTGCTCCAGAAACAGAGTTAGTAGGACAGGATATTCGATGTCTTTTTTACAGAAAAAATTATCGGATACTTTATACAGTTGAAGGAGAAGCTGTCACTATTTACCATATCCGTCACACTTCTCAATCCGTGATGACGCGGGAGGAATTTTTGCGCGAACCTTACCGGGAGGAGATTTTACCGGAATAAAATAGTCATAGTTGAGTAGGCTTGATGATTCGATGCGATGCCTACGGTAAGCTCCGAAGTATCGCGCTTTTCCAGTACATGGTTATTTTGCGCGAAGCTTGCGCGACGTAGCTTGTCCGACGCAAGTCGTAAGTCGTTCGCGTTCTCAAATAAATCTAAAAATTTTCATCCTAACGTCAATATTCCAGCTTGATAATTTACAACCAAAGGCAAAATTTTTAACCACGCAGAACCAATTAGAACTTCTGTAATTTCATCTCCTGCATAAACAGGAATTTCATACTCTTGTTCATCCAAGAAAACTTTACCCAAATATTTTTCAAAAATGGCTTCCCCTCTTGCTGTGAGCATTTGCTCGTCACCACGATAAACCCATTCAAGAACTTCTAAATCTTGTTTATTAATGACTAAAAAACCTGTAAAGCCAGTATCTAACATAGCATCTACAGGTAAATTCAATCCATCAGTAGTAATCAAATCAATTTCAAAAAATATATGCCCGATGTCGTCAAAATGCCCCTCAATCATATCGTACCAGTGGCTCCTGTCTCATTTAGACAGAAAACACAATGATGATTGTGGGGATACTTTTGCAAGGCTCGATCGTGGGCAATTTCTATATTTGCATCTATGAAATAATCTCCGCTCTCTGGTTCGATGGCAATGTACCAACCGTAGTATGTATCTATTATTTGGGGACGTACTCCATCGAAAATTTCTCGACAGCGTTGAGCAAATATTTCATGTTCGGCTTTGCGTTTAGCTAGCTCTTCGGGTGATAAAGGACTATTTAGAGAAATTCTACTCCGACGTTCTTTTGGTTTGAATACTGATTCTGTCATGATATTTAACTTTTGTTACATAGCTGGGTTTATTTGCGCCGACTTACTTAACTCCTGACTCCTATTCATAATCCATTAAAACCTGTATCCATTGGGGGGGACGGGGAATAGGGTTGCCAAGTCTGTCGAGTAGTAGCCATGAAGCGATATGGACGAGGAATAAATATAAAAAATTGTTAAGAATTACAAATGCGATCGCGCCAATTTGAATAAATAAGACACTAGGGGT